>NZ_JAWLDW010000154.1:0-5258 GCF_041686455.1 Rhodohalobacter sp. | reverse complement strand
GAAAAGCTTCTGAAGCGTGGCTATATGAACGAAAAATGGAAACAGCCGTTGCTCGTTTTGATGTCATATCTATTACCCAAAAGGGAAACAGCGCTCCAATCATCAAACATTTCAAAGACGTATTTCGATAAAACCCCTCTATTTGTTTGTCGAGCAGCTATTTCATTACATTGATTTGTAACAGCTCATAAACTACCCTTGAATGACAAACACCAATAAACGGCTCACTTTTTCTGAATATATACGAAGTATTTTATCCATTCTCGTATTCTTTTTGATGCTGCTTCTAGCTACCCCGGTCATTCTTTTATTACTGATCATCTCTTTTGGCAAGTTGAGTAACGTTGTTGTTGAACATATAGCTCCGCTTATCGTCAAACCGGTCTTTTGGGTTGCCGGAATCGATTTTAAAATCAAAATGCACTGTGAAGAAATTCACTATCCCGCCGTCTATATTATTAATCACAGTTCTACATTGGATATCCTCACCATTCTGGCGCTTGGATTACCTAAAGTTCGCTTTGTTGCCAAATGGCAGCTTCAGTACAATCCAATTTTTTTCTTATTGGGAAGGTTGACCGGACAGGTCTTTATACGACGTGAAAAATCAGACAAAGCCGTAGAGACTTTGAAAAGGAATGTAGATCGCATAAAAGAAAAAGGATTGACGGTAATGCTTGCCCCGGAGGGATCCAGGAAACATCCTGGTATTATTGGACCATTTAAAAAAGGCCCATTCAGAATGGCGATGGATCTGAACTACCCTATTGTACCCATCTATTTTGAAGGAAACAGAGAACTAAGTGAAGGCGGGTTCCTTTTTACCCATAGCGGAAAAGCGACCGCTCACATACATGAGCCTATTCCAACGGATGATTGGAATCTTGAAAATATTGATGGCAAAATTGAGGAAATAAGATCTCTCTATCTGAGTTGGGCGGGAGTTACAGAACAAGAAAATTTGAATTTTATAAAAAGCACTCCTTAAATGAGGAGTACTTTTTTATAGCTTTATTTTTCTCTGTAGAAATAGATCTTTTTGTTATTAGCGTCTTTACCACTTTTAATTTTAACGTTATGCTCCTGGTTGTATTGGTAAACAGCGGTGCGCATTGAGTTTACACTTTTTTCATTTGTGTAACTTACTTCAACTGCCTGACCGCCCGGCTCAAGTTTATCCAGGGCATCCATCAACGGTTTAAATTTCGAAGATCTTCTTTTACTGGATTGAACCTGAGAACGTTTGACAAATTTTATATCCATTACGATTTATTTGTTAGTTATTAAATCATCACTTTAATATAAAAAAGCTTTATACATTTGACGCACTAAATAAATAATTTTTACAATCAATTCAATATTTCAAATTATCAATTTCATGTTAACATTTATATACGATTCTCTAAACTGTTTTTATTTAACTGTTTCGCTGATGTCAAAATAAATTTTGATACTTAAATATAAAATTATCCAATTTTGACTATTTTCTTATTCACAAATAACTATTCAATCTGATATCATGCTTGAAACAACCCGACAAAATTATAAACTGATCGCGATCTTCATTTCCACTATCGCAGCAGGTATCCCTCTATGGACTCAAACAGACCGTGCGGTAGATTTTACTGAAGTATCATTTCTGATCTCATGGGGACTTTTGGGTTTAATTGCATCGTTTGTCACTCTGTTTGTTGTCAACCTGAAATCAAAAGATATGATATCCAGTTTTATTATTGGATACATGCTTGCTGTGATCACCTACTTTGTTAGCCGTATTCTTATCTCGAATATGATACACAGTCAGTTTTTACTGTCACTTTCATTAGCCATCGGGTTTGGTATTGTAACCGGCTGGTTCGGGACATTTATCTGGAGCCGGGTAAAGAAAAAGAGAAGTAAACCGAAAAAGAAGTGATACTACCAAACACGTTTTAATAATAAGATTGAGTTCGAAATTTATTCTAGAGTTTAAAACCCCATAAAAAGAGCGGGATTATTTGGGGTTCTTCTCTAAAATATCACAACCAATCCCTTGCACCCACTTTTGATCTTTCCTTTTCACTAAAGAATTAGTTAGTCCACTCATCATTTCTTATGTCGAATTTCCTGCCAGCTAGCCTCAAGGCTGACTATCCTTGATTGCAAACAAATGTCGAAAGACACAATCAACTAACTGGGCCCAAAATTCATTTTGGATTTAGAAGAAATCGAAAACCTATTATAAAGTGCTTGAAGCCCGACTCTAAGCGCTTATTTTTTCCAAATAAATAGATAATGCATTTGTGACCTATACCTTTGTCTATTTTAAGTCAGCGTCAATTCAATAGCTAGTATTCAGCAAGTTATCAGATATATGCCCACTTCCAAACGGCACATTTCTAATGTTACCAGTTTTTAATCTAGATTAGATTTTATTAATTTATATTCAGATTAAGGAAATTTGGTAACAAAAAGCTATTTCCTGACTCTTAATATTAAATGATGTGTTAAATTACCATAACCACTCACGCTAATACAACTTGTATGAGCTCTACAACTAAAAAAGATATGATCTACTACAGCATTGTCATTGCTGTAATTACTCCACTTATTTACGGCCTTACTTTGTGGTTGAATTGGCCGTTGCTTGCAACATTGGTTTTCGGCGGGGCGCTATTTATACATCTCATCTATATGTCGAAGCATAGCAAGGATTTTTTTTTCCGAATCAAACAGGATGGATTTAGCTTAAACTCTGTTTCAGGTAAGTTTGGCTCGCTCTTAGGTATTACTGCCAAAAATAACGAATCAGAGACGTAGAAGGTAACCTGTCTAGTCTTTAATCCAATTCTTTACCCAGGATGCTTCCATCCTAGATAGCTTCCTGGAATATACCTTCGTGATAAGCACTGCTCTGTAAGTAGCAACCGTAGTTAAAACTCCAAAACCAATCAGGATTATTGCCTGAATAGATGCATCAAAATGCATTGTTGAGTAGGCCATCCCAATAACAATCAGATTTATCATCCAAAAGAAAAAAGAAGTCTGATTTTTATCCATCCCAAGCTTACTGTACAGTTTCACTAAATAATATTCACTTCTTCCACCTTTCGTAAATGATCCTTTACTATTCACCAGATCTGCAGCCCAAACTACAATCGGAATGATAAGCAATGACAGTATCAAACCTCCGCCATTCACGAGATGAATCCCCTGTCCAGCTACCAGTGTGTTTGCCAGGAAAAATTCCATCATCAAAAATGCGATGACAAACCCCATACTGCTCCAACCTAATTTACCTAACTCTACAGACTTCAAATTGGTACTGCACATCATGTAGCCTATAAAGGAAGATGAGACGATGAAAGAAAACAGAGCCATGTTGAAAAAGCCGGCAGCCCAAAACCAAATACCGAGAACACTTGTGGCTATGATTGCTATTCCACCTGCCAGTTCAGGCATTCTCCCCATATATTTAAACAGAGAAGTGATTAATGTGAGGATACCGGATAAGAAAAGTATAGATAGGTATATTGGAAGACTTTCGATTCCCATCAAGCCTATAATACTGCCAACTTCACTACTTACGCCCACAACCAAAACAACTGCAGCTGAAAATTGAATACCAATCCGTGTTAAAGATGCTGCAATACCTTTACCGGCAACATATCCGGACAAAAGAAATAGTGCTAATGAAGCAAAGAAATATGGGTGAAACGTATGAATATCATTTACGCTCCAAAGTTGAAAAGATAGGATAACAGCTAAAATAACCCCTAAACCGCCGGCTGCCCTGTTCCCTGAGTGCTTCTCTTCACTCAAGTCGTCTTTAAAATATTTTATTTTATTTAAGATCGTATTAAAAACCGGCACCAGTAAAGAGGCTATCAAAAAAGCCATTATTACTGCCGGAAGAACCAAATATAGTTCGTTTGTTAACATTTAAATTACCCCTATAAAATTTACCCTGTATTCTCTCTAATACAGCTTATTATTGTAAAGCATTTGTCCTGTCTAAACCTCAAAAAACTCTTCTCTTCAAACAGAACTGAATATTTAAGGAAAACTTACACAATTCAGAAACCAATACGTACGTAAAAATGCTTAATAGGGCGTAAAACCGATTAGAATACGTTAACATTCAGCCTGATCCGTCTGATATGCGGCTTTACTGGCCGGATTGTGTATTCAACTGATCTTGCAGAAAACCCATCGTTCTCAGTTCATCTTTAAACGTGTACGTTGGGACAATTTCCTGAAGGGAATTTCTTAATGATGACGTTGCATTCCTTTCGATCAGATTAAAAAGGTTCGTTATCTTCATCTCAAGCTCCAGTTTTGTCAGCTTACGGCTGCACACGGCTTTAAAAATCTCAACATGATCTGTTTTCAGCACGCCCTCTTCAGCATTTAAGAGCTCTTCAAACAGCTTCTCTCCCGGACGTAAACCCGTTACTTTTATGTCTATATCCTTTTCGGGCTCCAGTCCATGTAATCGTATCAGGTCGTATGCCATATCGAGAATCTTCACAGGTTCTCCCATATCTAGCACAAACACTTCTCCCCCTTCACCCATCGAACCGGCCTGCATCACAAGCAGCACAGCCTCAGGTATCGTCATGAAGTATCTCTTCATCTTTTTGTCAGTAAGCGTGATCGGGCCGCCATTCTTGATCTGTTCCATAAAGAGAGGCACAACCGAACCCCTGGAGCCCAATACATTACCAAATCGTACGGATATGAATTTTGTGACACACTCCCCGTTGAACGACATACAGATCTCTTCAGCAACTCGCTTTGTGGCTCCCATCACGTTTGTAGGGTTTACCGCTTTGTCGGTAGAAATCATCACAAATTTATCTACCATATATTTACAAGCAAGCTCAGCCAGGTTATGCGTCCCCCCGATATTTACCTTAACAGCTTCCTCCGGATAGCTTTCCAACATGGGTACGTGCTTATAGGCCGCGGCATGAAAAATCACATCCGGCCTGTAAAAGTTTAATATCCGGTCCATTTTGTGCTCATCGGTGACACTGGCCACACACGGAATTAAATTGATACCGGTATGTTTCAACTCGTTTTCTACATGAAAAAGCTCCGTTTCATCAACGTCCAAAGCTACAATGCGTGCAGGGTTTAGTTTAATACACTGCCTAACCAGTTCACTCCCAATCGAACCTCCGGCTCCTGTCACAAGAACTGTCCTGTTCTTAATACTGGCCGTAATCGACTGCATATCCAGGGTTACGGGATCTCTTCCCAATATATCCTCAATA
>NZ_JAWLDW010000153.1:0-5305 GCF_041686455.1 Rhodohalobacter sp. | reverse complement strand
TTCAGCCAGGTTTGAACAATGTCCGGCAGATGCTGCAGATCTTCTTCCTGGATACGTTGATCCTCAGGTGGTGAAACCTGCTCCAACAGATAATCCTGTTCACTGCTCACTTTACTGTTAAAAAACCAATCTCCTGCAGCGGGCAGAGCCACAAGCAGTATGATCAGATTTGCAATGGTGCCAAATTTTGCATCACCCCAAGCTGTGAAAATGATGAACTGGGAAAGAATTACGGCAATAATTGCAATGAAAGGCCAAAACCGGTAGCTCATGATATACAAAACGGCTGTCGTCAGAAAGAGAACTGACGCGACCAGCCAGGCTACTCCCATTGGTTTAGAAATCGGGATGCTTAACTCTGTAATATTTGCCATATCAAACGCCTTGACAAAGCCTAACAAGTGGATCAGGCCATGAATTGCAATAACGAAAATGAAAACTGTTTTAAGCATAGATCACCTTAATTTAAATTATCATTGTTTCAATTCCTCGTGCCTCTGGGTCAGAAAAGAGAAAGTCCCCCTTGGAAGGGGGAAAGCGAACGGAGTGAGCAGGGGGATGATTTTCTGAATTAAGATTTATCCATATTTTGGTTATAAAGCACAACAGATCATCCCTCATAGCCCCCATCAAAGAGTGAAACTCCAGAATAATTTCCATATTGGCCCAATAGTTATTTGGTCAAATTTGATACATCGTGGACTCTGCCCCGAGGTAATTCATTTTCATCATTCAATTGATGCCGGACTGCCGGAAGAAGTGTTAAAACGAGCAAGATCACACCCAGCAGTCCGTAAACAAGCTGAAGCGGCGGCTCTGAATGATACCCAACCATCCAAATTTCAACACCGATCCAGATGATAAGCGCAACACTTACCGTCAACGCTCCCATCCATGCCCATTTTTTGCGCTTCCAAAGTCCGTAATACACAACCATTGGTATAATACCGAGAATCGTAAGCAGAATGATTCCTGGAAACATGAAGTTATCAAACGGCGAACCTTCCAGCATGGATAGTGGCATTTGAAGCAGTTCACCGGTTGGGTCAATCACCAGAGCGAATCCCCCGAACAGGCCACTGATTCCCTGGAAAAGCATAAACCCCATGAGTAGGTATAAGCTGTAAGATCTTTGATTTTTCATTGTTGGCTGAGTTTAACAGAGTTCATCTATCAGGAAAAGTCAAAATCCTCGTAGTGAATGGCTTTATTTGGAACTCCACTTTTTTTCAGCTGCGGCACTAAAGATTCCCTCATCGTCTTGGGCCCGCAAATGAATATTTCTTTCTCTTCAATCTGGTTGATATCGTTTACGCTAAGCAACCCTTCAACATCCTCACGGATCAGGTGTACATGAAAATCTTTCATCTCAGATTCAATTTCTTTAAACAGGTGCAGGTGAATCGCTTCACTCTCGGTTTTTACACAATAGTAGAGATCAATGATGTAGTGAGGAAATCCCTGTTGTTTCAGGTCATGTGCCCAGCTTAAAAACGGTGCGATTCCCACACCGCCGCCAATCCACAGCTGCTTCCGTTTTCCTTTGCGATAGTCAAAGCGGCCATACGGCCCTTCAAGCATAGCAACTGCACCCGGTTTCAAATTCCGGTAGAGTTGCTTTGTATAATCGCCCAATACTTTTACCATAATTTTAATTTGCCCCTTGTCTGTTTCATCACAAACGGTGAAAGGATGTGACTCCCCGGAGAGATTCGAGTCCCGAAAGCTGAAGAAGAAATACTGTCCGGGAATAAAACCGACTTTTTCATTTTCGGGTGTCATGGTTATTTCAATAACCTGGTCATTCAGTCGATCTGCATTTTCTACACGATATCGAGGTTTTTCTATAACCCAATCGAAAAGGATCGATTTATAAACCCAGGCTGCAACACCGGTAAGAGACAGTGCTGCAATATAGATCGTCAGTGCCGGGTTAGCTGATACAGAGAGGTCCAGAAAGAAGATGTGGAGAATCCCAAGAATAAAAAAGACACCCATAAATTTGTGGGTAATCTTCCACTTGTCATAAGGCAGTTTGATTACGATAGTAAACAGCATGAGCAGAATCAAACCCCATAGCGCCCAGCTTCCAAGGTCAATTTCGAACTTGCGATGCAGGGGTAACAGATACCAAAAAACTTTATCAGTTTCAGCGGGAATAAACCGAATGGCCAGCAGAATCGGATGAACCAGCAGCAGGACCAAGGCCGTACGGGCCATAGTATGATGCAAATGGTACATTTTGTCCAGTCCGCCGAAATAATCCTCCAGCCATCTCCAACGGGCTGACAGCACAAACGTCAGTGCAAACAGGGAAAATCCGGTCAGGGCTGTAATCTGACTGATGTAAACAAGAAATGGATTCACATTGTGGCGGATGGTCGTTTCCGGAAATGACAACAACCAAAGGGGGATAGCTATAAGAGCCACTCCCCAAAATATCAGATTTCCGGAATCACTTTTTTCCATTGCATATACCCATTAAAAGTCATAGCCGGTTCGACACCAAACTAGTTCAAGACCTCAACTCATACTTTCTCAGCAGTAAGATCAGTCAAATCTTACAATATCTGCACGGACGGTTACTTTTACCTTTGTGTATAAAATCAAATTCATGATATCGGAATCATATCGTACATTCGTCAGAGCAAGTTTCTGGCCTTCAACATCTTCTCCTGACATTTCAAAGTTTGCCCAAAGGTTTTCGAGCGCTTCGGCATAAAGCATCCCGGTTCCTTCCACTCTGGCGATGGCAAGCGTAGAAGCGGACAGGCCTGTAGAGTAACTCAACCCCAAAATGTAACCTGACTCAGATTCGCCCATCACATTCGTGGCAGCAACCGTGTAGTTACCCTCTTCTAAATTCACGATGGTTTGATTAGCTGCTAAAAAGGCTCCTGAACTTGTACAACCACCCATTATCATAGTTGCCAACAGTAGTAAAAGAACTTGATTTTTCATTTTCGTTACCTCTTTGATTCATTAATATATTACCTATAAAATTAGATTAATTTTAACTCACAAGAAATAGGGGAGAAACTGATTCATGTAAATTCAGATTAGAATATTTGATCTAATAAACCATACTTACTTCTTGCCCTATTATTTTGAAAAGTGTATCTCCATCAGGTTAAAGCTCAGTCTGTCAATTTTATCCGCCTTTGAATGACCCGCTGAAATATTGGACAATACTACCACGCCAATTTTCTGTTCAGGATTCATCACAATTGAAGATCGATATCCGCCGGTGCCTCCGTTGTGCCAGTACCATCGCTCACCACTATCCCGATTCAAGATAAACCATCCCATCGCTACCTCCATGTTATCGTTGACTTGAAAGGTGGACTCACGCTGCAGCGACAAAACGGGATCATCAGGATTAAAATTGGCTTGAATAAACAGAGAAAGATCTTCTGCTGTTGACAGGATTCCACCTGCGCCGGCCAAATCGGCCAAATCCCAGTTTTTTGCAGAACCACCCCTTTTCGTTAAGCCCGTTACCAGGTATTCTTCAATCATCTCCCGAACGGTTGTTGAACGGCTCATTCCCATCGGCTCAAAAATTTTTTCCTGGAGAAGTTCTTCATAACTACTTTGATCAATTTCTCCCAGAAAAAAACCCAGTAACCCAGCACCCAAGTTGGAATAGCGATGAGTCTCCCCAGGGTCTCTCGGCACTACAAGATCATCCTTCAGATAAGTTCTTAATTCCTCCTCATTAAAAATTTTGTAGGGATTATTCATATTCCACAAAAAATTCAACGTATATCCGCCGGGTAACCTTGGCAAACCGGATGTGTGATTTGAAAGCTGCAGAAAGGTAAAGTCGGGGTTCACTGCCATCTCGATATCCAGAGCATTTCTGACCTTTTGATCTGCACTGATAACCGAATCGTGAATGGTGTGTGCAAGCAGCGTGGATGTAAACACTTTGGAAATGGATCCGATTTCAAAAACACGATCATGATTGCCGGTATTATTCAAAACGTCATTATCGCGGTGAGCACCGTAAAACGTGACGACAGAATCAGTGATAAACGCGATGGAAAATTGAGTGCCGTTTGGATAAAGATTGAGTGCTGAGGCTATCGAATCGATCTCCGTTTGAGTTAAATCACCGGTAACCTGCAACTCATTAACAGCTTTATCAGGTTCACTCACACTGCTGCACGAAACAAACAGTAAAAGAAATAAAACGGATAGACTATATAGTTTAAAGGTCTTCATTTCTAACTATCTTATTGAGGAGTGAATTGTGATAAAATATATGTACCTGAAACTTATGAAACTCTTTCACATTTAAAGCTACCCGGATTTTGCTAATTTTGTTATTAACTTCTAGTTAATTCAATACATCCCCAATAAAACTGAGCCCTTGTCTTCAAACAATCACAGACAGATTACTCTCAACAGGGAGACGAACGAACACACCCGCCGGCTCAAGCGTAGCCTAAACCGCGTGAAGTGGTCAAGCGCACTCATGCAGATCTTCTGGACAGCCGGGCCTGTAACAACCATCGGTTTAATTGGCGGATATTACATCGGCTACGGTACAATGCCTTCTACTGAATTGCTGATCTATTTTGTGATGTTTACCGTTCTTTCGGGTTTTGTGGGCCTGATTGCAAAAGTAGTGAAAGATGGCACACGGGGGCACCTGGAAGAGAGACGGAAGCGGGATATACTAAACGTGACAGACAAACTAAGCGATTTGATTCTGATTGCCCGTGATAAAATCACGGAAACATATGAAGGTGAAGCCCGAAGACGTGAAGCTGCACTTCAACTCCTGCGCCGTGTAGACCTGACACCTTTTGGCGTCACAGTTGCCTTTACAGATCTGACCGACAACAAAAAAGTAGGGGAAGCGATGGGGCAAATTTATACATATCGAAGAATTGGGCTGCAAACCCGGGTAGAGGAGCTTTGTTCGGAACATCATGATCTAATCACCAAAACGATCGATGATCTTAAAGAAAATTCTCCCCAGGCAAGTTCTGAGTTGAGAAAATGGTTTATCGGTAATCGCTCCGGAAAACTGAAGTATGGTGTGCCTCGTGAAAAACAGTTTTTACAGAGAATTATGTCGGCTATTGAACTCAACAATCCACATGTAATGACTTTCAGAGATGTGGAAGAGATGCTGATTCTGGCTTTCGAACTGATCAACGGCCGGGAAATCCCCACAATCACATTCAGCTACTCGGGGAAATGGAAGTATGCTAGCGTTCTGGATGAACTTGAGAAAAGTCGAAGTAAATTCCGGGTCGCACAAGCCAAAGCCGGTAATCGAATGAGAGCCCTC
>NZ_JAWLDW010000035.1:5090-23643 GCF_041686455.1 Rhodohalobacter sp. | reverse complement strand
GGACTGTAGATCACAACATAAAGGGCCAGCTCTTTTGCCAGCGTGTGATTAATTCGGTTGTCAGGTTTGTACTCATCAAAAAGCAGGTTTACAATACCGGGTGTGTAGTCGAACGGGCCGGCAAGATTTCGATGAAAAGGAAGAATAGTTACATAATTGGGTGGATTTCCGGGACCGTCCCAAACATTCTCTCCGCTGCCCCATGCATTATATTCTTGTCCGCGAGCAACTTCTCTTGTCATCAGGTTTGGCCAGGTTCTGCGTAGGCCGGTAGCTTTTACGCCTTCATGTACATTCAGGGAGATGTTATATTTTGCTGCCAGCTCCACTACTTTTTGATGATGGCGAACCATATGCTGTCCGTGATGCCATTCATAATTTCTGTTGCCATCCTCATCCGTCCAGAAAATCTCTTGTCCGTGGCCAACGTATCCCATTTTAACAGCCCGAACTCCCAGTTCATTATAAAGCTGGAATGCCTCGTCCATCTGGCCTTCGTAGTGTTCCACGGAAGCGGATGTTTCGTGATGTCCCATCAGTCTTACACCCTTATCGAGAGCATATTCGGCAACCTGTTCGAGCTCAAAGTCGTCCATTGGTCGGGTGAAATCGAACACTACGCCATCAGCAAACCAGTCTCCGTCCCAGCCGGGATTCCATCCTTCCACCAGCACGTGATCAAAACCGTGTTCTGCAGCAAAATCAATGTAATTCATTGCGTTTTCGGTTGTGGCACCGTGGATGGGTCCTGAGCCCCATGTTGATTTATCAAGATGCATTTCCCACCAGATTCCAACATATTTAGCGGGTTCAATCCAGGAAGTATCTTCAATTTTACTGGGTTCATTCAGATTCAGAATTAGATATGACTCAACCAGTTCTCCTGCGCTTTCTCCAATTTGAAGCGTTCTCCAGGGCGTAACAAAAGGGGTAGTTGCCCGAACTAAAACGCCATCATGCCAGGGAACCAGGTTGGCTTTCAACTGATTTTCCCCGGTATGCTCAATGTTCATGGTTGAGTAGTCAACCAAGGCTGCTTCATGCAGGGCCAGGTGCAGTCCGTCTTCCGTTTTCATGGTGAATGGTGTAATTACGGTATCCACTTCTGCGAGACGAGTGTGTTCTGGGAGATACTCATACCGGTTCCACTGAAGTGCACTGATCCACCAGCTTTCGTGATCATCGGTCATATTGAATTCGGTGAGTTCATCCATAATGTTGAACTCTTGTAAATTTGGCTGTTCCGGGAATTCATATCGAAAACCGATACCGTCATCATATGCGCGAAAAACGACGGTTAGTTCACGGTTTGGCTCTTCGGTCTCTTTCAGAGTTACTTTTAGTCCATTGTAGTTATTCCGCATCTCCTCTTTTTCACCCCAAACCTGAGTCCAGGTTTCGTCAAAGTCTGATTTTTCAACAGAACTAATTTCAAATCCGCCATCCAAAGCCGGCTGATCCTGTAACTCAAAGCCTAGCCGGGATGTTGTAATGGCCGGAGAGTCTTCATGTTGAACTGTGTAGTAGGGGACTCCCTCATCGAGGAAAAAGTCAATGCTATTGGTGCCTCCTGGCGACTCAATCTGGGTGTTTTGGTTGGTGCAGGCTGAAAACAAAACGAGAGAGATGACTGAAAAAAGAATGGTTTGAATTTTCATAAGGTCGGCTTGATAAATGAATAGTATGAACCTGTAAAATAGCTGAATTTAGACTTCCAATTAAAGTTAAAAATTGAATGGGTTTCCATTCATAAATTGGGCCGATGATCCATTTAATTATCTGAATTAGATTCCGTAACTTTATGTGCTGTTTAAATACGTATTCAAGCAGCAGGGCTGATTTTTGGAATAGAGGATAGCCCTGTAATAATTATTGAAATCATAAGATCTTAATTCGACATGGCAAAAGAATTTGACGTTTGTGTAATTGGAAGTGGGCCAGGTGGTTATGTAGCTGCTATTCGTGCCTCTCAGCTAGGTTTTAAAACTGCAATTGTAGAAAAAAGATTTTTAGGCGGAGTTTGCCTGAATATCGGTTGTATTCCAACCAAAGCGCTGCTACGTTCAGCTGAAGTCATTGAAACCGTATCTCATGCTTCTGACTATGGAGTGGATGTAAAAGAGTTCTCCCCCAATTTTGAAGGGATGATTAAAAGAAGCCGGGGCGTTGCCGACAAGATGAGTAAAGGCGTTCAGTTTTTGATGAAAGCCAATAAAATTGAAGTTCTGAACGGAACCGGCGTATTCAAATCGAATAAAGAGCTGGCTATTCAGGATGAAAAAGAAAAAGAGCAGGAGACTGTAAAAGCGAAGCATTTTATCGTGGCTACAGGTGCTCGACCGCGTCAGCTTCCAAATCTGGAGATCGATGGTGAAATGATTATCGATTCCGAAAAAGCGATGCAGCTTGAAAAGCAACCGAAGAAAATGGTAATTATCGGCGCCGGTGCAATTGGTGTTGAGTTTGCCTATTTCTACAACTCTATCGGTACAGAAGTGACACTTGTAGAGCTTCAAAAAACGGTAGTCCCTGTAGAGGATAAAGATGTTGGAAAAGAACTTGGGAAAATCTACAAGAAGAAAGGAATTAATATTTTTACCGAAAGCTCTGTTGAGAAAGTAGAGAAAAAGGGTAAAGGCGTTAAAGCAACGATTAAGACAAAGAAAGGAACTGAAGAAGTAGATGCTGATATGGTGCTCTCTGCTGTAGGTGTTGTTGGAAACGTTGAAAACATCGGCCTTGAAAAAGCGGGTGTTGAAACCAAAAAAGGTGACATTGTTGTTGATAAATCAACCTATAAAACATCAGCGGACAATATTTATGCTATCGGTGATGTGATTGGTGCTCCTTGGCTGGCACACAAGGCTTCTCACGAAGCTACGGTTTGCGTTGAACAGCTTGCCGGTGAAAATCCAATTCCCGTGAACTACGATAACGTCCCGGGATGTACTTACTGTGAGCCTCAGATCGCTTCTGTTGGAATGACGGAAGAACAGGCAAAAGAGGAAGGCTATGATGTAATGGTCGGTAAATTTCCATTCTCTGCCAGCGGTAAGGCTTCCGGTCTTGGTCATGAAGAAGGTTTTGTAAAAGTTGTTTTTGACTCGAAATACGGTGAGTGGCTCGGGTGCCACATGATCGGCTCACACGTAACGGAACTGATTGCAGAAGCCGTTGTTGCTCGTGACCTCGAAACAACAGGGCACGAAATTATAAGTGCGGTTCACCCTCACCCAACCATGAGTGAAGCGGTGATGGAAGCTGTTGCTGAAGCATACGGCGAAGGGGTTCACCTCGGATCAAAACCGAAGAAGAAATAAGTGCTGATTTAGCTGGTTTCTAATATTTATAAATTGCTTTTAAGGCAGGTTTAACGACCTGCCTTTTTATTTTTGACCGTATTTAAGATAAAAAGGTACGTTAATACGAAAAATACATAAACTCTTAATAATTGGATGCTATTTTTAAAATAGAGAGGGGTGAACGGATCATAAAAAAGATTGTACGACCAATAAAATGAGAGGTTCGAAATGACAACAAAAAATAGAATACCCGGACCAGAGGGGAATAAGAATAACAATATAGACCTAAGAAATTATTACACTATTCTATGGGAAACAGGGCTTATCCTTGCTTTGGTGATATTTATTATACTATTTCGCGTTGATATTATGCCGGCTGCAGAGGAAGAAGACCTGGTACTTGACTCGCAAGAAGAGGTGATGATGGAGGAGATCGTGCAGACCCGCCAACAGCCAGAAATACCACCACCTCCACGGCCACCGGTTCCGGTAGAAGTGCCCAACGATGAAATCATCGAAGATATTGACATTGATATCGATTCAGAGCTCGACATGTTTTCGGAAAGCAGGCTTCCACCTCCCCCACCCCCGTCGGCGGAAGAAGAAGACGAATCTGAAGAGGAAGACTTTTTTGTATTCGTGGAAGAGATGCCTCAACTGAAAGGAGACCTGATGGATCTGCAGGAACAGATTCGCTATCCGGAAAGAGCCAGAAAAGCTGGAATTGAAGGCCGGGTGCACATTCAGTTTATCGTGGATGAAAATGGACAAGTAGTGAATCCGCAAGTTGTTCGCGGTATTGGCGGTGGTTGCGATGAAGAAGCATTAAGAGTTATTAAAACGGCTGAATTCACTCCTGGCCTGCAGCGCGGTAAACCTGTGAGGGTACAGTACTCACTGCCCATATTTTTCAAGATTAAGGAGTAGGAAGATTTACATATTAAATCATTGAGGTAAACCGAACTGCTGTTTCTGACGTAAGCTATTGATGGAACTTTACCTGAACACGCTTTGGCAAGGTGACATGTTATAACTTTTCAGGACCCTTATTTTATTTACTATTTGGTAATATCATTTATCAATCGCAAAGATTAATTATGCAGAATTTTAATTATCTTTTCGATTATGATGAAGTACATCGATGTATATGACTTGGGCAAATCTTCCTATCGCCCTGTTTGGGAGCTGCAAAAAGAGCTACAAAACGGATTAATTACCCAAAAAAGATTAATCCGCGATGGGTTCATGGACGAGTATACAGAAAACGATATGCTCCTCTTTGTTGAACATCCACACGTATACACGCTAGGCAAAAGCGGCAGCTCTTCTCACTTGCTGAAAGCTATCGGGGAACTGGCCCAGATTGATGCCGAATATATCGAAATTGATCGTGGTGGCGACATCACCTATCACGGACCAGGTCAAATTGTTGGGTATCCAATTCTCGATTTAGACAGGCATTTTACGGATATTCACAAATACCTGAGATTTTTAGAGGAAGTAATTATTCGAACCTGTGCAGATTTTGATATTGAAGCAGGAAGAATAGAGGGACTGACAGGAGTGTGGGTTGGTCAGCAAAAAATTTGCGCAATGGGAATCCGCTGTTCAAGGTGGGTAACCATGCACGGTTTTGCATTTAATATAAATACAGATCTAACCTACTTTGATCACATTGTACCCTGTGGAATAAATGATAAATCAGTCACCAGTCTATCAGATCTTACCGGAGAACGAATTGAGCCCGAGAATGTAAAGCAGTGTCTGGAAAAGCACTTTGGTGACGTTTTTAATGTAGCCTTAAATCCAAAGGTGCAAAAACCTGAACCAGAGCAACAATTTTCTTACCTTAACTCACTCAAATTGAAGGCCGAATAACGACGAAGACAGAACGTGTTATGATTAAAGAACTTGAAATTATAGATAAAGAAGGACCCTCAAAGCGCAGACCGGACTGGTTACGTGTTAAACTGCCATCAGGCGAGAAATTTAAAGAGGTTTCTGAGACTATTCGCGATAACAATCTGAATACGGTCTGTTCAGAGGCCCGATGCCCAAATATGGGTGAGTGCTGGGGGGCCGGTACAGCCACATTTATGATATTGGGTGATGTTTGTACGCGTTCTTGCTCATTTTGTGCAGTTAAGACCGGCCGTCCGGTTCAGGGGCTCGACTGGGACGAACCGCGCCGTGTAGCAGATGCCGCAGCAAAAATGAAGTTAAAGCATGTAGTGCTTACATCCGTGAACAGGGATGAGCGAAAAGATGGCGGTGCGCCAATTTTTGCTGAATGTCACAAAGTACTTCGCGAAACGATTGATGGAGTAACGATTGAGTCGTTAATACCGGATTTCAGAGGGGCGTGGGATGCTCTGCAAACCGTAATCGACACACCTCCCGATGTTTTGAGTCATAATCTTGAAACGGTTCCAAGGCTATACAGAACCGTTCGTCCACAGGCTAAATATGAGCGATCATTGGAGCTTTTAAAAAGAGTGAAGGCACAGGGTGTCCGTTCCAAAACCGGCATTATGGTTGGTTTGGGAGAAACACGAGAAGAGGTGATCGAACTGATGCAGGACTGTGTAGATCACAATGTAGACGTACTTACAATTGGCCAGTATATGCAGCCAACAAAAATGCACCACCCGGTGGTAGAGTGGGTTCATCCTGATCTGTTTGCGGAATACAAAGAGATTGGCGAAAAGCTGGGCATTGAGCATGTAGAAAGCGGACCACTCGTACGCTCTTCATACCACGCTGAGCGACACGTTTAGCTTTTATCTAAAGTGATTTCTTTAAATAATCAGCTGAATATTAACCCTGACCTTTAGGAACCGCTTCCATGCTATCCATCGTTGTTGTATTTATTCTCTGCTACCTTATTGGGTCTATTCCAAGTTCCCTTTGGATGGGAAAAATCTTTTTTAAGGTTGATATACGAGAACATGGCAGCGGTAACGCCGGAGCAACCAACACATTTCGAGTATTGGGATGGAAAGCGGGTACAATTGTACTTCTTTTCGATTTCGGGAAAGGTCTGCTCTCTACCCTTGTAATCAGTCAATTGGCATATAGTATTGGAGACGGACCCGTAAGTTTCTACCAAGGCTGGGATGTGGATGCCATGCTAGTCATTTTATCGGGTTTGGCTGCAGTAATTGGCCATATGTTTCCGCTGTATGCGAAGTTTAAAGGCGGTAAAGGTGCCGCTACCGCATGTGGGATGCTTTATGGAATTGAACCTGTATCTATTAGCATATCATTGGGTCTTTTTCTGATCCTCATGTTCAGTACCCGATATGTTTCTGTAGGATCCATTTTCGCATCGTTAATCTATCCCTTTTCCCAATTGGTTCTGCGTTATGGGTTTGGCTACGATATTGATGGCAGCATTATTTTGTTTAGCAGTGCTATCGCACTTGGTATCATCATCAAGCATAAAGGGAATATCAAGCGTTTGCTAAACGGTACAGAAAACCGCATAAAATCCTTCAAACCTTCAAGTGGGAGGTTAAATAAAAATGAGACGTAAAGTGAACAAGATAAGTATCATAGGAGCCGGAAGTTTCGGTACGGCAATGTCTGTTGTATTGGGAGGGAAAAAATATTCTGTGTCGATATGGGCACGGGAAAAAAATGTTGTTGAAGGAATAAATAACAAAAAATTTAACCCTTTTTATCTGACAGATACAAAATTACCGGATTCAATAGAGGCAACTCACTCTTTGGAGGAGGCACTTAAAGACTCAGAAATGGTTGTATTTGCCACTCCCTCACATGCGCTAAGAGAAGTTGCCGAAAATGTAAAACCCTTTCTGAAAGGAAATGAAATTGTAGTGAGCGTTGCGAAGGGAATTGAAAAAGACAGCTTGATGGCTCCTTCGCAAATATTGGTGGACGTTTTGAATGAAACCGTGCTGGAGGATCAAATAGGTGTGCTCACCGGGCCTAGCCACGCAGAGGAAGTTGCACTGCTCAAGCCAACTACGGTTGTTGCTGCAGCGTATTCCACCAGGGTAGCTCGAATTATACAAGAAACATTTATGACATCGCGCTTTCGCGTATATCTTAATAATGATATCATAGGTGTGGAAATCGGGGGCGCAGTAAAAAATATCATGGCTATCGCGGCAGGTATTGTTGACGGTGCAGAGCTGGGAGATAATGCAAAAGCTGCCCTAATGACTCGTGGATTACATGAAATGAAACGAATGGGAGCGGTACTTGGAGCATCCATGGATACTTTCGCAGGATTAACCGGTATGGGCGACATGATTGTAACTTGTACAAGTCAACACAGCCGAAATAGATTTGTTGGGTATAATATTGGTCAGGGGAAAAGCCTGAGTGAAATTACATCCGGTATGAACATGGTAGCTGAAGGTGTAAAAACAGCAGAATCCGTTTGTCAATGGGCTAAAAAAAATAATGTTGAAATGCCGATAACTCATGCAGTATACAAAGTACTATTCGAAAATATTCCTCCCTCGGATGTCGTTGAAGACCTAATGACCAGGAATCCTAAAGAGGAAAAAATGATTTAAATATTTCCTAACAGTTCATTGAAAACGGTATCAGTAACATCAGATAAGCAATATGAAACTGCCGAATGGAGAAATTGTCATTTCAGACATGAACCCCTCCGATCTCCGAAATTTAATTCAAACCGGCGAAGGTACATTTTTAGAGTTTAAAAAAACTGTCCCAAAACCGTCTAAAATTGCAAGAGAAATTGCTGCATTCGCGAACACATCAGGTGGCACAATTCTCATTGGAGTTCATGATAATAAGCAGATTGCGGGCATACGAGCCTATTTTGAAGAGGAGTTTTTACTTCAGGAAGCAGCTCAAAAACTGTGTGTACCTCCGGTTCAAATTTATATTGAATTGGTACATCTGCCCGATGCGGATGTTATGGTTGTTCGTGTACCGGAATCAACTGAAAAACCTGTGTACCTGAAAGGAAAAAAGAAACGGCAGGTTTTTGTGAGATTTCAGGATGAAAGCGTTTTGGCCAGTGACGAACAAACAGAGATCTTAAAACAACAGTATTCAAGTACAGGTGTTACGTTCGAGTATGGAAAAAATGAACAGATGCTTTTCCGCTATTTGAATGAATACGGAGAAATCAACGTTCGGAAATTTTCCGAGCTTATAAACGTTACAAGCTATCGTGCGTCCAAAATTCTTATTAATTTAGTGAGTGCCGGAGTTCTGAAATTGTTCAGAAAATCGGAGAAAGATTATTTTACCTTTGCAAATTCTGTAAAGTAACTGCAATAACTTGTTTTTATTTATGGCTAATCAAAATGAAAATTTAGATGATGTGATCGCCTCTCTGATAGACGAAGAGCAAGATAAAGAGGTGAGTACAGAAGAGAAGTTCCGGAAACAGTTTGAAGAGCTCTCCAATGGAGAGGGCGTTAAACTAACCGGACGAGCGGCGAAACAGGTTCTCAAAATCAAAGAGAACGAAAATCTGGATGATGAACTTTACCTGCGGGTAGCTGTTGAAGGCGGCGGATGCTCAGGTTTAAGCTATAAGCTTGGATTTGATATTCGTACGGATGAAGATGAATTGATTGAAACGCAGGGATTGGAAGTGATCGTAAAACCCGATCACATGCTGTATCTGGATGGTATTGTGATTGACTATCCCGACGGTTTGGATGCTCGCGGTTTTACCTTCGAAAACCCGAACGCCAGTGAAGCATGCGGGTGTGGATCATCATTTGCGGTGTAATCCGATCATGTTTTACTCATACCTAAGAATCATCACTGTCCGTCTGAGACCCATCGGGCTCATTCGTAATCAATCTGACTCCCCTTTTGAATGTTAAATAGTGCCACATCCATTCAGCAAAAACCCTGAACCGGTTTCTAAATCCAATCAGAAAAAAGATGTGGATTACGGACCAAAGCATCCAGGCCAGAAATCCTGAGAACTTCAGTCCGCGAATATCGGCTACGGCCTTAGCTCTTCCAATCGTGGCCATTGTACCTTTGTCAACATATTTGAAGGAGGAAGTTTTTTTACCGCTCTCTCGTTTCTTGATCAGTTTAGCAAGATACTTACCCTGCTGAAGGGCTACGGGAGCAAGAGCCGGAAGAGGTTGCCCATCCTCATCTTTAACGTGGGCGGCGTCACCAATCACGAAAATTGAATCGTGATCCGGAATGTTTAAATACTCTTCCACGAATGCACGTCCCATTTTGTCCAGGTTACAATCTAATGAACCGAGCAACGGTGAGGCTTTTACTCCTGCTGCCCAGATAATATTGGGGGTTTCAATAAAAGAGTTTTCAAGTTCTACACCATCTTCCCGAATGGATTTGACGGGATTATTCAAAAGTACTTTCACGCCCATCTCTTCAAGATCCGACTTGGCTTTATTTGATAAATCCTCAGGATAGCCATTCAAAACATTTTCGGCGGCTTCAATCAGGAAAATTTCTGTCTCCTCTATTTCAATATTCCGGAAATCCCTCATCATATTTCGTTTTGCAATTTCAGCAATTGCACCTGCCATTTCTACTCCGGTTGGTCCGGCGCCAATGACTGCATATGTGAGATATTTTTTTCGATCTTGAGGATCATCCAGCTTATCCGCTTCTTCTAAAGAGATCAGAATGCGTTCACGGACGGAGAGGGCATTTTTAAGTGTTTTCAAACCGGGAGCGTGACTTTTCCATCGCTCGTTTCCAAAATAGTTGTAGATGGCACCCGGGGCGAGTATCAGATAGTCGAAATCTATAGAGCTGTCGTCGGAAATATGAATACGTTTGTTCGTTTTATCTATGGAGACAACTTCTCCCAAAACGGTTCTTACATTTTTATCATCGCCAAAGATAGCGCGAATAGGTACCGCAATATCTCCTGGTGAAAGAGCGGCCGTGGCCACCTGATAGAGGAGAGGCTGGAAAAGGTGATGATTTCGTTTATCGACCAGAGTTATGTTGCAGTTTGTTTTGCGGAGAGCTTTTGCAGCAGAGATACCGCCGAAGCCTCCGCCTACAATTACAATCTCAGGTCGATTTTTCATCTATTTAATTCATTTTCGCCTTCGCATTTTTAGCCATTTCTGAAATCTCTTCTTCGGATATTTCCACTTTTGAGCCACAGTAGTTGCATACAACTTCCTGACTCTCTCCCTGCATCTCTTTCAGCTCTTCATATCCGAGCATCGAAAGTGCATTTTTAAACCTTTTGGGCGAACAGCGGCAGAAAAAATGAACCGGTTGGCGATCCAGCTCTTTTACAGAAAATGGCTGCGTAGCCACTTTCATAATGTCGTCGATGTAATAATCGTTCTCAAAAAGTTCACCAAGTGGCGGTAATTTTGTAAGGGTTTCCTGGAGTTTTTCAACGCTCTCCTCATCAGCTTCGGCAAGCCGTTGCAGCAGTACTCCGCCTGCATGTTTTACGGAACCGTCATCATTCAGGCTCACATCCAGTAAGAATGCAGAGAGCACCTGCTCAGACTGCGCCATATAATGAGCGATATCAGAATTGATATCCCCGTTTACCAGTGCAATAGAGCTCCGCCGCGGATCTGCTTCATTATAGAGGGTTTTGGTAACGGTGAGCACACCATTCCCCAGGCCTTTGGAAATAGTAGTATCCGGATTGCTGTAATCCAATTCTACGGATGGATTCGATGAGTAACCGCGAACTTCTCCCACACGATTGGCTTCGGCTGTGAGCATACCAACAGGCCCGTCACCGTCGATGCGAATCTGGATGCGCTCTTCCCCTTTCAGCTCAGAGGCGAGAAGCATGGCCGAGGTTAGGGTTTTGCCCAGCAAAATGGTGTTCAGTAACGAAAGATTGTGATATTTCTGAGCAGTTCGGACAACATCTGTCGTTTTAACTACGCTGATTTTAAACTGTCCGTTGGGGTCAATCCCCTTGATTAAACGATCTTTGAACTTAAACTTCTTTTTGAGTGACATACTAATGTTGGTTGAATAAAAAATTGGAGTAATTGAATAGCAGTGCAATAAACGATGAGTCGGGATCGGTTATTATCCTATCTGACGGCTTGATCAATCTGTGTTTTTGAAAATGAGCCGGGTAGTCTGTCTTCACGCACATAAAGATACAGAGTTGCCATGAAAATAGATTGAAGAATCCATTGAAAAACACCCAGAACCAGCCCAAAGAGGATAAGTACTGCAATTCCGATAAATATGAATACGTCACCAAGTAAAAACAGGGGAATTGTGATGGCTGTCGCACCGATTAGTAAAATTGCAAAAATCAACCCGAAGCTGAAGTGACCAATCAGCTGTTCGCCCCACGACTTTTTTAGCATTCCGGCCGACTCTTTGAGTGACTGAATGGGTCCTTTTCTTTCAATGACCAAAACCGGAAGTACGAGAAAACTGGTGACCGTCCAGCTGAGCCCAATCAAACCCGCAACAATTTTACCGATAATATCAGATTGATTTTCGATTGAGTTTAGGATAATTCCCACAGTAGCTGCAATGGCGGTCCACCCCAGAAGATGTGGCAGCCGGCCTCTTAATTCGTTAAAAACCTCTCCGAAGGTTGGCTCCTCTCCCCGGATATGTTTGATCGCATAAAGAATTGCGCCAGAGTTAAAGAAAATGATGATAAAGTAGTTCAGGTAGTAGAACATAAAAAGAGTAAAAAACATCATCGTATCTGAGAGTGACTCAAATATGGCAAGAGAACTAATTCCGCCCGTAAACAGAAGCGGAAGTATAAACGTAAATCCTACCAAAAGGGTGCAAATACCTGAGAAAACAGGGAAGAGCAACATTCGTTTGTCTTCAAGAAGAATGGCCAGTGAACTCTTCATGAGTGACCAGGTAGCAGAAAATCGATTCATGGAAAGATAGGTTTGATTTGTAAGTGTAGTATAATCTTACTCTTTACCAAAAAAAAGCAACCCGGTTTTCACCGGGCTGCTCAGTTGAATAGTCAGGGTTTTGTGCTAAAAATTAAGAACGGTCTCTCAGATACTGCTCGCCTTTTCGTTTTGAAAAGTGACTTTTTGATGAGTAGATCGTTCCGACTTTTCCAACAGATTCAATTCTCTTTTCAGCAAGAGCATTGGATGCTGCAATAGTTGGGATGTTGTTCTTTTCGGCGAAATCGAAAATATCCAGAACGGTATCGTAGATTCTGGATGCTTTATTCATTGCCAGATTCTCGTTGTATCCTTCAAGCTCGCTGGCAACGTTGATCAGACCACCGGCATTGATTACATAATCCGGTGCATAAAGAATTCCCTTTTTGATCAGTTCATTCCCATGTTTCTCTTCGTGGTCCAGGATATTATTGGCTCCGCCGGCTAAAATGTCACATTTCAGGTAGTTGATGGTATCATCATTCACCACGCCTCCTAAAGCGCATGGGCTGAAAATATCCATATCAAGTGTGTAGATATCGTCAGGTTTAACAACTTCAGCGCCGGTTGCCTCGGCAAGTTGTTTAGCTTTCTCTTCAAAAATATCTGAGATGAAGAGTTCTGCATTCTCTTTACTGATGTAGTGGGCAAGGTGAGATGCAACCGAGCCGGCTCCCTGGATAGCAATCCGTTTTCCCTCAAGTGAGTCACTGCCATAAGCTCGTTTGGCTGAAGCTTTCATCCCCATGTACACTCCATAACCAGTTACGGGTGATGGGTTGCCGCTTCCGCCCAGCTCTTTTGGAATACCGGTTACAAATTTTGTCTCAGAGAAGATCCACTCCATATCTTTTTCGGTCATGCCCACATCTTCGGCTGTGATGTAGCGACCGCCGAGCCCGTCTACAAATCGGCCAAATGCGCGAAACAGTGCTTCTGTTTTTTGAGTTTGTGCATCACCGATAATTACAGCTTTTCCGCCGCCGAGGTTTAATCCCGAAATAGCTGATTTATAACTCATGCCGCGAGAAAGCCTGAGCACGTCGCGAATGGCTTCTGCTTCAGATTTGTAATCCCACATTCGGGTTCCGCCAAGAGCGGGCCCCAATGTTGTATCGTGAATTGCAATAATTGCTTTTAGTCCAACTTCAGGACGTGAACAGAACACGATTTGTTCGTGCTCAAGGTCATTTAAGTCACTAAATAGCTGAAAATCCTCGTTGATTTCGCTCTCTTTGTCAAGCATATTTTCTAATTCTTTCATAACTAAAAGGTTTAAAATTTAATCGTGTACCATCCGATTGGAACCGCTTCCAAATTACTGATTTTATCTGAGAATTGACAGGAAGCAAAATCTGATTTCATAAATTTGCCATCTCATAAGGGGCGAAAATTGAGAATAATTTACGAACAGGTTATGAAGAAAGATTCAGGATTTATTTAAATATCTACGTTTGATTTAATCTCATATTCTCCTCTCCTTTTGTTATAATAGAATATTAAGTTTTTGTTAAGGTTATTACAGTGTAAAACACTGTTTGGCACTGCCGGGGTGACACTCCTTTGCCTTTTAAATGAGAATAAAACAGGAAACAAATCATGGCATATCGATGGGTTTATACACAACCTGAAAGGGAAGAGTCTGTCCGGAATTTACAAGAAGAGCTAAATGTGCCTGAAGAGATCGCCCAGTTGCTGGCGATTCGGGGCATAGAGAGTTTTGAGAAAGCAAAGTCGTTTTTTCGGCCTGAAAAACAGAAGCTGCACGATCCATTTCTGATGAAAGATATGAAAACCGGAGCCTCCCGATTGGCTGAGGCAATCTGTAATCACCAGAAAGTGCTAATCTATGGCGATTATGATGTTGACGGTACAACCGCTGTAAGCATCCTCTATACGTTTCTTAAAAGCTTTGGGCTTGATGTAAGCTACTACATTCCACACCGTTTTAAGGAAGGATATGGAATCAATCCCGATGGAATACGTCACGCCATAGAAATCAATGCCGATCTCATCGTTTCCGTTGATTGTGGGATTACCGCTTTTGAAGAGGCAAAGGTTGCAAAAGAAAATGGAATCGATCTGATTATTTGTGATCACCATACTGTAGCTGACGGGATTCCGGACGCTGTGGCTGTATTGGATCCGAAACGGCTGGATTGCAACTACCCTTTCGATGGTCTATCGGGGGCCGGGGTCGGTTTTAAACTGGTTCAGGGCACGGTGGAAAAACTTGGACTGTCGAAAGAGATTCCCAGTCAATTTCTGGATCTGGTTGCCATCTCTATTGCATCCGATATTGTTCCGATTGTTGATGAAAATCGCTATCTGATGCGAAGAGGTCTGCTATTAATCAATACAGAACCGCGGGTTGGAATTAAGGCGCTGCTGAATCAGATTAAAATAACACCCGGAACGGTTTCCACTTCCACGATTGTATTTTCCATCGGGCCGAGAATAAATGCGGCCGGACGTATGGGTGATGCCACAGCAGCTGTGGAGTTGATGATTTCTGAGGATGCCACACGCGCATCAAAATATGCGAAAGAGCTGGAGTCCATAAATATCAGGCGCCGTTCCACGGACAGTGAAACGATGGAGCAGGCCGTAAACATGCTGGAAAATAATTACAACGTTGAAGATCTCTCTACCATGGTGCTGCATCATCCCGAGTGGCACTTAGGCGTTATCGGAATTGTAGCATCCCGCCTGGTGGACGCCTACTACCGGCCAACCATTATGCTCAGCACGGTAGAGGGAAAGATCAAAGGGTCGGCGCGATCTATTAAAGGCTTTAATATTTACAACGCCCTGAAAAAGTGCGAGGATCTGCTGGAGCAGTTCGGCGGACATGAATTTGCAGCCGGTCTGACCATGGATGCCGGGAATCTGGACGAGTTCAGGAATCGAATGAACTCAATCGGGTTTCAGAAACTATCGGATAATGATTTTTTACCGGAGCTGGAGATCGATGCGGATTTAGACCTTGAAAAAGTGGGGCCAAAATTCTGGAAGCTATTGTCTCAGTTTGAGCCATTTGGCCCCGGGAATATGCGTCCTATTTTTGTTTCAAAAGACGTATGTATTGAAGGTGTACCCAGTATTGTGGGAAATGGCCATTTGAAATTTAAGGTAAGGCAAAACGGTTCGGCGGTCATCGACGCCATTGGGTTTAACATGCATGAATATCTGCCGACACTGCGAAAATGCAGCGCTGGCAAAATGGATGTGGCCTATGTGCTTGAAGAGAACTACTGGAACGGAAAGAGAACGATACAGATGCGGCTGAAGGATATTAAGGTTCGCAATTAAGTGGATATAAATTTATTTCCGAAAAACAGACAATCGGTTTTGAGTAAAGGTTGAAAAGCCCTTATATTTGGAGTCTTCGAAGAGGGACTGTAGCTCAGTCGGTAGAGCAACGGACTGAAAATCCGTGTGTCGGCGGTTCGATTCCGCCCGGTCCCACACTCGAGTAAACCAAGTTATTGCCAGTCAATAGCTTGGTTTTTTTTTTGGATAAGGTTACAAACAAATATTCTGTTTGTAACCAATTAGTTATTCTCTCCTTTTCCTCAATTTTACGCGAAATTGAGTTATTTGCTCTTCCTTCAATACTTCCAAAATGGCTTTTTTAGCTTCATTAAGGCTTGTTTCTATAACACGGCCCCCAACTTGCCCCTTAATTTTACTTCCGGATGAACCGGTAAAACCGCCAGGAAATAGTTCCTCAATATTTGGATGCTTGTTATGCAAACAACATCGGGTTTTTATCCTTTCGGGATTTTGAGACAGGCTCTTCAATTTCTGCCTTAAACCTGACATTGAATGTTTCCAGAATACGCTGGGCTTTGTCAAGGGTAATTCCGTGGTATTCGTTATTCTCATCACGTGATACCTGTGCTTCTGAAACACCCAGTTCCTTGGCAAATTCTTTTTGTGAAAGCCCTAAAGCGATACGCACGCCAATCAGCCATCGGCCGATGTTGTTAAACTCGTACAGTGTTCCAAGATTACCGCGCTTCATATCCTCGTAAGCTTCTAATTCCTCTTTTAGCTGATTATGAAATGAAACCAGCGGCTGCATCAGGCGTTCCAGTTCCTCCCCGGCGTGGCCCAGTTCCTCAAAATGAGCTCGCTGCCGACCCATAACCTTTCGTTCTTCCTCAAACCTTTCTATCGCTTTTTGGTATTCTTTTTCAGATCTGATCATGACCGTAATCCATTACTTTATAATTTTAATAATATCTTTTTCCCTGCTTGTTTTCCGGCACTTCCGAAACGCTGCCAGAAACAGTTCAGGATTTCCATGTCTATCCGTAATTCCGCTATTCTGTCCGTAGTGTGGATAAGACTCAACTCTATATTTATGCCACATCGGAAGTTGTTTTTTCTCCTAACCACGATAGCTTCTGCGCGATGCTGAATCCCACGTCCAGATTTTATACGGATCTCTCTTGTTCAGTTCCCTCTCGATATAGCCGCTTGCAAATTCGGACAGGTCACATTCAAATTATCCTTCGATATCGTTCGGATGTGGCTTCGCTTCAGCAAAAGAACCATCCAGCCAGATCTCGGTGATACCGATATCCCATAACTGCTTTCCAAGAATCTCAGCCTGATTTACAAGATGTGCCCTCCATTCACTGTCCCAGTCAGGAATCGTTGGCTTTTTTGGACCATTCACAAAAATAGAGGCACGTAGCTCATCAAACGTGTACAAATAGTCACCTTTAGGTAACAATCCATGCTTGTTAAACGCAATGCCATCTTTCATTATATATGTAACTTAACAAATTTGTTAAGAATATACATAATCAACATTAATGTTAATTATTGTTGTTCCAATTCATTTTTATCAAATTTTTCAACACCCCTCATAACTCCTCAAGATCAACGACTCGTTCATCGTCAAATTCAGACAAGCTGGAGTAGTTTTAATTAGAAAGTCCTTTTTCAGTTTTCTCAGTTCGACTGGTCAGAGTGGAACATTGTTTCATAATATGAAAGAAGCTCATCCAAATCTTTCGGCGGAGTGATATTGCCGCACAATCCAAGCCCTTTCCCAAATAGTTGATCAGGTTTTAAACAGATTTAGGTAATCTTTAAATATGTAGAGCCGGTTTTCTTCGCTTAAAAAGCTCGATAACCTACAGATTGTCGAGATGCCAATTCCTGAGAAGCAGTGCAGGTTCAAAACTTTCGTAAAGACCTTGGGTTAGTTGTTTTCCGGCTTTAAAGTTTTTCAATGAAAGATAAATAGTACCATTGCTATTTAAGAAATCCGTCTAAAATTTAAATAAGAAACTCTGCTATTTAAGACGAGCGCTCTTCTCTTAAATAACACTGTCGGAATTTGGATGTATGGGATTACCGGATTTGTAATTTTTCAAAGTGTATTCGCCAATCCCGAATGGGATTGAACGTGAATAGCCCCGTGCACAGCTCGGGGTATGAATGGTACAATGCCGCATCACAACCCCGAGAGGGGTTGAACCCTTTCAGGGTTCTGAAATACATTTCCTGTCTTGTTTCCCTGAGCTGCGCTCAGGGCTAATTACATTAAACTCCTTCGGAGTTCTGAATCGGGAAATGATCGTTTCGTAACCACCGGGCCGTACCCGGGGCTATTGTTGTTGAACCCCATTCGGGGTTCTGTCATTGTCGCCATCTTTCTTTTCCCGGGCTTCGCACGGAGATATTTACACTAATCTACTTCGGATATATGATTTGTGACAACGATAAAACATTTCTGACTCAAATTTACAGCACGCTTACAATAAATCTACACCAAATACCTTCCATTAAATTCAACATTATGTTCTTTCAGCAGTACTACCAATTCTTCTTTAAACGTCATTTTCTTATGATGTTCTTCCTGGTTTTGCACGTATCGGATAAGACCCTCTTTTTCTTTGATTGTATATGTAAACGCAGCGTAACCCTCCTGCCATCCATCAAAATCCGGGAATAGTTGATTCTCTTTCATATAATTGCTGCTTCCCAGTTTAATATCTTTTACAAGGTTTGATAATGAAATAGATGGGTGCAGATGGGTTATAATATGCAGATGGTCTTCAACGCCGTTGATCCGATAAAGATGGCAATTTTTGTTTTTCAGGATACCCCAGATATCTTTGTACAATTTTTCACGGTTTTCTTTGAGGAGTACTGGTTTTCTGTTTTTGGTGCTGAAGACAATTTGATATAGGATTTGGGTATAAGTGCTCATTTTTCTGACTCTCGATTTATTTTGGATAAGTTTAAAATCTAACCTCATTTGTCAAAACTGCAAATCTGGATGACAATAATTTGGTATTTATCAATCCCGAATGGGATTGAACGTGAATAGCCCCGTGCACAGCTCGGGGT
>NZ_JAWLDW010000035.1:0-4990 GCF_041686455.1 Rhodohalobacter sp. | reverse complement strand
ACCTCATTTGTCAAAACTGCAAATCTGGATGACAATAATTTGGTATTTATCAATCCCGAATGGGATTGAACGTGAATAGCCCCGTGCACAGCTCGGGGTATGAATGGTACAATGCCGCATCACAACCCCGAGAGGGGTTGAACCCTTTCAGGGTTCTGAAATACATTTCCTGTCTTGTTTCCCTGAGCTGCGCTCAGGGCTAATTACATTAAACTCCTTCGGAGTTCTGAATCGGGAAATGATCGTTTCGTAACCACCGGGCCGTACCCGGGGCTATTGTTGTTGAACCCCATTCGGGGTTCTGTCATTGTCGCCATCTTTCTTTTCCCGGGCTTCGCACGGAGATATTTACACTAATCTACTTCGGATATATGATTTGTGACAACGATAAAACATTTCTGACTCAAATTTACAGCACGCTTACAATAAATCTACACCAAATACCTTCCATTAAATTCAACATTATGTTCTTTCAGCAGTACTACCAATTCTTCTTTAAACGTCATTTTCTTATGATGTTCTTCCTGGTTTTGCACGTATCGGATAAGACCCTCTTTTTCTTTGATTGTATATGTAAACGCAGCGTAACCCTCCTGCCATCCATCAAAATCCGGGAATAGTTGATTCTCTTTCATATAATTGCTGCTTCCCAGTTTAATATCTTTTACAAGGTTTGATAATGAAATAGATGGGTGCAGATGGGTTATAATATGCAGATGGTCTTCAACGCCGTTGATCCGATAAAGATGGCAATTTTTGTTTTTCAGGATACCCCAGATATCTTTGTACAATTTTTCACGGTTTTCTTTGAGGAGTACTGGTTTTCTGTTTTTGGTGCTGAAGACAATTTGATATAGGATTTGGGTATAAGTGCTCATTTTTCTGACTCTCGATTTATTTTGGATAAGTTTAAAATCTAACCTCATTTGTCAAAACTGCAAATCTGGATGACAATAATTTGGTATTTATCAATCCCGAATGGGATTGAACGTGAATAGCCCCGTGCACAGCTCGGGGTCATGAATGGCCACCGGCCTTTAACCAACCCCGAGAGGGGTTGAACCCTTTCAGGGTTCTGAAATACATTTCCTGACTTGTTTCCCTGAGCTGCGCTCAGGGCTAATTACATTGAACTCCTTCGGAGTTCTGAATCGGTAAATGATCGTTTCGTAACCACCGGGTTACACCCGGCGCTATTCATGTTGAACCCCTTCAGGGTTCTGAAACACACTGCATGTTCTGTTTCCCCGAGCTGCGCTCGGAGCTAATTACATTAAACTCTTTCGGAGTTTTGGATTTGGAGTGTTTCATGATATCCCCTTAATCCGTGACCAACCGCACGTTCCCGGTCAACAACTCCTGCAACATGCCCTGCTTAAACTGCACGTACTTCTCCCGCTTTTGACGGAGGGTTTGGAAGAGTTTGATGTCAGACATTTTTTTAAATGTCAGGCTTGATAACATCTATAAATACACCGTTAAAATGGAATTCTATTGTCACCCTTTCTAAACCTGCTCCTGATACCGGTTTAGAAATGCAGTTAAGAGCCGGTTTTCTAAACTTTCCGGTAAATTTGATAACTGTTCACCGCGACAGGCATAGTACTCTTTACCGTTTTTTTGCTCCTCACGGACTCTTCGGCTCACCGCTACCCATTTGTCATCCGGGATGGCCATATACCCTTTGCCAAACAGAATTGTTCATGTCTGATCAGAGCAGCCGGCCGATGCCGGGTAATAACGATTTCAAGATGTTATCTGCTAGGTAGTCGTTAGCAAGTTCATTATTTTAATATTAGAGGGTAAAACATCTAAAACTCTTTATCTAAACAGTTTAAATCCTGAACAGTGTTGGTTAAATGCAAATGTTGCGGGCAAACCCGGAACAAAGGCAAAACATAATAGCGTCAAAAACAGATCATTTTTAAAAAGAAAGGGATGGGCGTATGAAAACTGTGAACATTTTAATGACCGTACTTGCGGTCATGATTTTGGCGAGCTGTTCTGCGAATAACAAAAGAACCATAGATGATATTCTTGACTCCCCGTTCAGGGTGTATCAAATTTCGGGATTCGACGGCCCCAAACTAGATATCAATAAAGATAGCCTTGCCCAGTTCCTGGTTTCCCTGCACTACGATATTCCGCTTTCTGACATTGAACATGAACTGAACTGGAGTTCTGAAATAACAGAGAAGAACATCGATGCCCTTATTGAAAACAGACTGCTCGAAAAGGAGGGAAACGAACTTAAGCCGGCCCTTGGGATATTCACGTTGGAGCGGGGAAAATTGATGGAATTAAAAGCCCGGAATGTAGCGAATGAAATTGCAGACAGCATATACAGCCGGTTGCCTGAAATCAAGGCAATCCATGACGAAGCGCACATTTCACAGCGGCATGATTTCCGTGAACTGTCTCTCTTTTATCTGAGCAACGTGGTCCTCGATAATTTTCAAATTGAACGCGTGGAAGGCGAGTTTATAAATCAGCAGCGGCCGTTAAGAAACGGAAGCCGGTATTACCTTGGCATTGTTGAAGATGATCTTACCGCCGACACCGAACCCTACGGCATGTATGGCAACATGGGGCTACACTGGAGTGACTCCACAGGTATCTCCGTGTTTGGGAACCGGCGAACATCGTCGAACCCGGGCTGGGATAATTATGAAGAGAAGTATATCCATGTGTTTGATGAACACGATACGGAGCTGATCACCCAAACCATGCCCGACCTCTTTTTCCCCACGCTGCTCGATATCCTGAACAGAAACCGGCCCGATTTTGAAGCCGCCTACCAAGAGCTGAATTTTGATAAAGAGATCTCATTCGAAGAGTTCTTTATCTTCTGGTACCATTGGATTTACACGGAAGCGACGGACGTTCTCATCGAAAGAGACATTATCCAGAAACCACAAAACGACATGTTCTACTACCAGAGAGCGGTGAATTTTTAAACAGAACAGCCGGCATTGCTTTTTTAAAAACTCATTAAAAGTAAATGAGATCACCCATATTTTGAGTGATCTCATATCAATGTTAAAGGAACCTGCCGTTTATCTGTTCTCCAGATCCACGTAGTCTCGTTTGTTCGGGCCAACATAGATTTGGCGCGGACGCGAAATGGGTTCGTGATTATCTCTCATCTCTTTCCATTGGGCAATCCAGCCGGGCAGGCGTCCCAGTGCAAACATCACGGTGAACATTTCGGTTGGGATGCCGATGGCGCGATAGAGGATGCCGGAGTAGAAATCGACGTTCGGGTAGAGCTTCCGCTCTACAAAGTAGGAATCATTCAGGGCGACTTCCTCGAGCGATTTGGCAATCTCAAGGAGCGGGTCCTCAGTATGGAGCTCATTCAATACTTCATCAGCTACTTTTTTAATAATCTTGGCCCGCGGATCGAAGTTTTTGTATACGCGGTGGCCGAATCCCATCAGGCGAAAGTCACTGCTTTTATCTTTGGCTTTCTCCACCATTCTGGCAACGTCGCTGCCTTCGCGATGAATCTGCTCCAGCATTTCAATCACTTTTTGATTGGCCCCTCCGTGCAGTGGCCCCCACAGGGCACAAACTCCGGACGTGATGGCCGCATAAAGGCTGGCGTGGGATGAACCGGCCATCCGGACCGTGGATGCAGAGCAGTTCTGTTCGTGATCGGCGTGTAGAATCAACAGTGTGTTCAGAGCTTTTACAATGGTTGGGTTGATCTCGTACTCCTCCGTGGGCAGCGCAAACATCATGTGCAGAAAATTTGAACAGTAATCCAGCTCGTTTTGAGGGTACATAATCGGAAAGCCCTGCGATTTTCGGTACGACCACGCCGCAATGGTGGTGATTTTTGCAATCAAACGGCGGATCGTCAGATCAACCTCTTCCGGATCCAATTCGGAGCCTTGGGCGTTCGGGTAAAATGTGGACAGAGCTCCGATCATGGATGCCAGTACACCCATGGGGTGGGCCTTGGCCGGGTATCCCTCATAGAGCATTTTCATATCTTCATGAATAAGAGTGTGCCGTGTTATTCCATCTCTGAATCTTGTTAATTCATCTGCACTTGGCAAATCTCCGTAAATCAGCAGGTAGGCCACTTCCAGAAACGATGATTTTTCAGCAAGCTGCTCAATGGGATATCCCCTGTACCGCAGCACCCCTTCTTCTCCATTCAGAAATGTGATGGCGCTTTTAGTGGCTCCCGTACTTTTATACCCTAAATCGGATGTTATAAGGCCGGTTTCGTTCCTCAGATTCGAAATATCTATCGCTATTTCTCCTTCACTTCCTTCGATGAGATCAAGTTCATGGGTATCATTTCCAATAATTAGCTTTGCTTTATCCATAACGGATTCCTCATTTAATTTTTCTTTTCTGTTTTTCATTCTATAAATATAACTGATTGGAAGCGCTTTTTGTATAAGAGATAGTTGGATGCCGGCATCAGGGAAATTCCTATGGATTTTTGAATAAAATCTTTTTGTCGGCATTAGAGAACGGAATAATAATTGGAAACCGTACCGCACACACTTCACACAAATGACAATATGATGTCAGTGAGATTAAATACAATTTATCAGGTACCAATAAGTTTTAGAATCAATTTTTTCATTATTCTCCCTCGTTCCCTATAATCAAATGATTAACAAACAGATATATCATCAAGAATATGAACAAAGCCGAGCAGGAATTCCTCAAAGACCTCGATAAAAAACTCTGGAGTGCGGCCGATAAACTCCGCAATAATCTCGATGCTGCTGTCTATAAACATGTGGTATTAGGACTCATCTTTTTGAAGTATGTATCCGATGCGTTTGAAGAGCGCAGGCAGGAACTTCGGAAGCAGTTTCGAGATCCCGATCACGACTACTACATCCCGCAGGATGACATGTCTGATGACGAGTATGAAGAGTTCATCGAGGAGGAGCTGGAAGTTCGTGATTACTACGTAGCCAAAAATGTGTTTTGGGTGCCGCCGCTGGCCCGTTGGGAGGTG
>NZ_JAWLDW010000152.1:2931-5443 GCF_041686455.1 Rhodohalobacter sp. | reverse complement strand
ATCCCCTCTTTTGTCATCGCATACGTAGCCACAGGCGCACCGCCAATCGTTGATGGAGTAACAGCCGAGGCAAAGTCCCACGTCAGGGCAATTCGAATAGACGCCATCCAGTTGATGGTTTTATCAGCTAAGAATCTGATTTTAGCTGCAAAAAAATAAATTTTTAAAAACATCACACCAATAGCGATAAAAATACCCGGAAGCCTCTTCGGTGCCAAATGCTCCAGGATACCCGGTGTGTATGTAATATAAATCACGATTCCCATACTGATAAGGCTCAATGCTATAGACAGAGCCATGTATCTGAAGGATATTAATGAACCATTTTTCTCAGTATGTACCTCAGAATCGGACAATATAGAAGTGTTTTTTAGTAAGGCTAATCAAAACCTATTGCAATAAATAGCTCTCAAAAAATAGTAAAGCCATACAGAGTTAACTGTATGGCTTTTTTTATGAAAATAGAAAATTATGCGATACTTATTTCTTCATTAAGATAAACATCCTGAATGAAGTTAAGCAGTTTTACTCCCTCTTCCATAGGGCGCTGAAAAGATTTACGGCCACTAATGAGCCCCATACCACCGGCACGTTTGTTAATCACAGCCGTTTTTACAGCATCAGCAAAGTCATCACTTCCTGATGCCCCGCCTGAGTTAATCAAACCTGCACGGCCCATGTAACCGTTCGCTACCTGGTAGCGAGTCAAGTCGATTGGGTGATCGGTAGACAATTCACTGTAAATTCTCTCATCCAATTTACCATAACTGGAATCACCGGCATTCAGTGCTTTGTAACCGCCGTTGTTGGTTGGTAATTTTTGCTTCACAATATCCGCGCCGATTGTTACACCAAGATGGTTTGCCTGACCCGTTAAGTCAGCTGAAGAATGGTAATCTTTACCGTCAACTTTAAATGCTGAATTTCGGGTATAGCACCACAGAACGGTAGCCATTCCTAATTCATGAGCATATTCAAAAGCTTCCGCCACTTCAACAATCTGTCGCGACGACTCATCGGAACCGAAATATATAGTTGCACCAACAGCAGCAGCACCCATATCATAAGCTTTTTGAACCGAACCGAACATAATTTGGTCGTAAGTATTCGGAAAGGTTAATAGCTCATTATGATTGATTTTCACCAAGAAAGGAATCTTATGAGCATATTTTCTGGATACAGACGCCAATACTCCAAATGTAGAGGCAACTGCATTACACCCCCCTTCGATAGCAAGCTTGACAATATTTTCCGGATCAAAATAGGCCGGATTCTTTGCGAAAGATGCACCTCCGCTATGCTCCACTCCCTGATCTACAGGAAGTATGGACAGGTATCCTGTGCCGGCCAAACGACCATGGTTCAGTATCCACTCTAAATTACCTAATACTCTGTTGTTACGGTCGGAATGGTACCATACGTCGTCTACGTATGAACCGGAAGGAAGGTGAAGTTTTTCTTTTGGAATAGTTGTACATGTGTGATTGAGCAGCTTATCGGCGTCATCGCCTAACAGCTCTTCAATTCCTGAAATTGAAAGTGCCATTGATATTACTCCCGTTTATTAGTTGAAATTATTTTAGTACAGTCATTAATATACATGTTCATTTATCAAATGGCTATTGATCTGAGTGGAAACACAAGCGTGAAAGCGCTTTGTTTTTCATAAATTTGCGGCTCAGTGTGAGAAGCATTTAAAAAACCTGTATTTTAAGATTCTCATTTATAAAAACCTTGCTATGAAGATTGACCAAATTGATTTAGGAAACAGACCCTTATTTTTAGCTCCGATGGAGGATGTGACCGATTCCCCTTTTCGGCAAATATGCCGGAAAAAGGGTGCAGATATTGTTTACACAGAATTTATCAGCTCAGAGGCAATTATACGTGATTCGGACATTGCGCAGCATAAAATGGATTTTACTGAAATGGAGCGTCCTTTTGGTATTCAGATTTTTGGCGGTCGAGAAGAAGCCATGGAAGGTGCCACAAAAGTAGCGGTTGCCAACAACCCGGATGTTGTAGACATCAACTTCGGGTGCCCTGTTTACAAGATCGTAAAAAAAGGCGCCGGTGCGGGTTGCCTCAAAGATCTCAATATGATGGAAAGAATGGCCGGCACTGTAGTAGATGCTGCCGGAGATTTTCCAGTAACCGTGAAAACCCGCCTAGGCTGGGATGATCAATCCATTCGAATTCAGGAAGTAGCTTTGATGCTTCAGAGTGTGGGAGTAAAGGCCCTCACTGTCCACGCACGAACCCGCAGCCAGAAGTATAAAGGTGATGCGCGATGGGAATACCTAAAAAAATTAGCTAATACGCCCGGTCTTGAAATCCCTATTATCGGCAACGGGGATGTGACTTCACCTGAGTCGGCCAAAAAGATGTTCGACAAAACCGGTGTTGACGGAGTGATGATTGGCCGCGGAGCCATCGGCAATCCATGGATATTCGAACAAACACGCCACTATCTCGAAACCGGTGAATTACTCCCAGATCCAACCATTCAGGA
>NZ_JAWLDW010000152.1:0-2831 GCF_041686455.1 Rhodohalobacter sp. | reverse complement strand
AAAAAAAAGCAGTACAAATCATAGATGTTAGAAAGATGATAAGTACGTTTGGAAGCGTCGTTTCTTTATCATCTGAATGACCGGACTTAAACAACCCAACTAAAGAAACAAGAAGGGCTCCCGCAATTCCTGCAAGAGCCCATTCATGAAAATATTTTGCTTCAGGTAGAACAATGATTCCAATAAGAACAAATGATATCAAGAAATTCCTTCGATATGGCCAGATCTTTTTAATCATTTAATATGATAATATCCGGCGAAAGCAATCGCCGGATTTCGTTCAGGATTTTACTCCTTTTCATCAGGGTTCTCATCTTCCTTCTCATCCCGTTCCCAAGGTTCCCAATCCAGACCAAGTGTATATTTTTGTACCCAGCGAATCTCCTCTATATCCCGTGTCCTTTGGTTTCGGGGTTCACGAAATCCATGTCCTTCCCGTTGAAATTCAATATAGCGGGTGTCCACTTTACCGATATCTTTCAGGTACGTGAAGAAGATCAAACTCTGCTGAGGCGTATCCACCCGGTCACGATTTCCATGCAGAAATAGCGTTGGTGTCGATACTTTATCGGCATGCATGGCTGCTGAACGATTCCGGTACTCTTCCGGATTGGTCCATGGTTCCCCGCCAATGTACCAAAGTCTTACGTCGTGATTGAAACCCATTGCGTATTCAGATGTCCAGTCAAACACACCTGCACCGAGTGACGCCGCTTTGAAACGATCCGTTTTAGTGATGGTGGTTCCACCCAATATTCCACCATAACTCCAGCCGCGAACGGCCATTTTATCATCATCAATCCAGCTATTTTCGATCAGCATATCCACTCCGCTCATCAAATCTTCGTAGTCACCGTCACCAATGTCGTTCATATTTCCTCTCAGGAATTCATCCCCGTAAGCTGTACTTCCACGAACGTTCGGAGCCAGCTGAACATAGCCTAAACCGGCCCATACATGATATTGCGGGCTGAATGAATTTCTAAATACGCCGGCAGGCCCGCCATGAATATGGAGCAAAAACGGAGCAGAACCGTCCTGTTCGAGTTCTTGAGGCGTATATTTCAGTCCTTCAATTTCCAGACCGTCATTACTTTCCCACTGTACCACTTCGTAATCTGCCAGAATCAGGCTGTCGCGAACAAATGGATTCAAGTCCGTCAGACGAACCGGATCGTCCAGATTTTCCAATGACGCTGCATAAAGATCGCGCGGTGTCTGCACATTTTCGTATGTGAACAGCACGTGATCTCTGTTCCTGTTCATATCAACAATTGAAATCGACCCCTCCCGATCGGTATGCTGTGTAACATTACCTGTCTGAAGATCCATAGAGAAGATGTTGGAATCTGTTTTGATGGAACCTGAAAAGTAGATCTTATCACCTTCCGGTGTAATATGTACAGAACCGATATTTCCGTTGAACTGCCCGGAAATCATTTCATACTCTTTCGAATCTACATTCATTCTCCAAAGCTTGCTTTGCCGTAGCTCCCACTCCTCGTCGTGAGCGGCTGAATAAAGAATATGCTGATTATCAGGGAGCCAGTTCAGACCACCCTCCGGAACTTCATTTTCCGTTAGCTGCACTGCTGTAGAGTCACCCACTTCAAGCAGATAGATCTCTGACATATACTGCTGATTTCTGCGATTTTCGAATCTGGCCGTGTATACCACCCGGTTTTGATCCTGCGAAACAGAGAAGCTTCCAATCATTACATCGCCGGAGGTTATCTGAGTCTCCTCTTTTTCGTCTACATCAAACTTCCAGAGATGATTCCAGCTCCCTTCAGTTTGCCCGTGCGGTGCCTCATCTACAAAAAGCTGGTCATACCCTGCCTTGTACTCCTTCTCCTCTTCAGAGCTTTTAGGAACATCCGATACAAAATAGATCGCCTTACTGTCGGCACTCCATTCATACGAACCTACACTATTTTTATGCTCAGTCAGCTGAACCGCTTCACCGCCTGTTGTAGGTAAAAGGAAAAGTTGCTGTTTGTCATCCACAGATCGCTTTAGTGAAATGTATTTTCCATCCGGAGAATACTTCATGTCGCTGCCACCCGCTTCACCGATATATTGGTAAACCGCACCGCTATCGGCCGGAACGTAGTAGTATTTAGTTTCCCTCTTATTTTCGTCCCAGTCTAACGTAGACTTGCCGAAAATAACTGAATTTCCATCCGGTGATATCATCGATGAACTCAAGCGATCCATATTGAGTATATCATCGGTTGTCATTGCCCGCTTTTGAGCGAAAGCAGACGAAACTAAAAAAGTAAAAAAGAGAAAGAGAACGATTCTTTTCATATTGAGCCATTTAGATTAGAGTATTGGCTCACAATATAAGGGATGCTTCTAGAAATGAAATAACCGGATTGAAAAAGTTGGTTAATACAACTCTAAATTAGAATCTTTAGGTGACTGTATTACCGTTGACTTCAGTCAACGGGTAATGGCAGACCCCAAATAACTCATGGGCTTTAGCCCTTTACTAAGTCCCATCCTTGTTTTTGAATAAAATCTTCTACTTCCTCTCTGAAAGAGATTTTCTTATGATGTTTTTCTTGATTTTGAATGTAGTTCCGAACTGCAACTACATGACTTTTACTTACACTAACTGCCCAATAGTCGTCCTGCCACCTGAACTTTTGATCAATTAACTGTTGACTATTGATCCAGTATGATGATTCACCTTTAATCAGTTTTGATACTTTACTTATTGACTGATCCTTTCCAAGTGAAATCAAACAGTGCACATGCTCTTTATACCCGTTGATACATTCAAGCCAAATTCCCTTCTTTTTGGCATTTGCTCTGATATGTTCAAA
>NZ_JAWLDW010000151.1:0-5503 GCF_041686455.1 Rhodohalobacter sp. | reverse complement strand
CGAGAATGCACACAGTCGGACCGTTTCCGTTTCAGTCGCCCGAGCCAACAGGCCTACCGGGATTACAGATGTTGGGGAATTAATTCTATGACCTGTCAGCGTACAGGCAACAGCCTGTTCCTGACAGCGTCTTTTCCACTCCAAGAACGTACAGAATAAGGACAGTTTGATTTATTCAGGCTGTCCTTTTTTTATGGATTGAATGTGTTGTTTAAGAAAAAAAGAATTTGCCTCAAAGACAGAAAGGCTCGAAGGGATCACGAAGCAGCGGTATTGAACCCCGTTCGGGGTTCTTAATTTGATACTGACGCTGTTCCCCGACTTTCAGTCGAGGCTAATTACATTTGATCCGCCACAAGCGGATCGTTAGAAAAGAGAATAAGTGCGTGAATGATTTTTCGTGAAACTTAGTGAAGCGGAGTTTATTTGTGTTTCAAAAAAAAGACCTGTCAGGTTTCCAAAACCTGACAGGTCTGTCTATAAAATGCTAAAGGAAGAAGTTTTACTTCTTATACGAATTTATAAACTAATCAAACATTTTTTCAGCATCTGAGGCAAGGGAAAGAACCGCATTGGTGTAGAGCTGTGATGGATTGTATCGGTACACGGCTCGTTCCACACTTCCGGTGACGTTTTTAAAGTGAGCTAGATAATTCGCCACAGAGAGGATATTATTTTCCATGCTCGTAAGATCATTTCCGACCCACCATCGATTTAGAGAATAGGGTATAAACTGTGCAAAGGTCATAGCACCGGCGTAGCTGGAATTGAGTTCAAAAACGTCCATCTCTCGATCAGATGTAAATTTCAACAACTCTTCAAGTTGCGCGGTGGCAAATTCAGCTCTATAATTTTCCGCAATCATGGAAACATAAGCGTTCAGTGGGTTATATTTTCCGGTGTTTTTTCCAAAATCGGACTCTACTCCTATAATTGCCGCAATGACATACTTAGGAATATCGTACTCTTTTTCAGCTTGATTGAGTTGCTCGCGGTTTTCTTCAATGAAATTGAGGATATTTTGTTTTTTTACATCGTATCCTAATATCACTTTGTATTCATCCAACGTGGGAGTTTTTCGCTCCGCAGACTTTGTGAACCGATCAGTCATACCATCATACAATTCAAAACGGGGATCTTCCATTAAAGCCTTCAGGTCGTAGCCTTTGCGGTTCATCTGATCAATCAGTGACTCCAGGTTTTTTATTCGCTCAGGATCAATGTTTTCAGAGGCAAAAACGAATTCAGGTCCTGATTGTCCTTGAAGACTACTTACGTTTAATGTGAGAGCAAAAATTAAAATCGAAGCAAAAAAAACGTTTGAGATAGTAAATTTATTGATCATAGAGCTGATTCCGTGAAGATGATTTTTTCTATTTAATTATACGAAAACCGCATGTGATATCAAGCAAATCTGAAAGATTGAATAGATTTTACAATTTCACACACTACAATAACAGAGTTCGAAGTTAAAATCGTATGTAGTTTAGTGGGTCAACGGGTTCACCGTTACGACGCAACTCAAAATGTAGATGGACTCCGGTAACCGCTCCACTGCTTCCGGCCGTTCCGATTATCTCTCCTCGTTTTACCCGTTCTCCTTTTTTTACTTTGAAACTGTTGAGATGGGCATACACCGTTGTGAATTCCCTGCCATGGCGAAGCACGATTTTGCGTCCGTAGCTTGCCGTAGTGCTTAACTCTTCCACTACTCCATCGGCTGTAGCTAAGATTTCATCACCGCGGTTTGCATCCAGATCAACACCTTCGTGAGAGCGACCCCAGCGCGGACCGAAATGGGACGTGATTAACGCGTCGTTCTTAGGTGGATCAAATTGTAAACCGCTCACGCTCATTAATGTTGAAGGACTTCTGTTCCGGGACTCTTCTTTTAATTGTTCTCGATTGTACCAGGGAAGACTCACAGAAACGCCAACTGCAAAAGTCAGATTTCTGAAATCGACTTCTGAAACGGCCGGAATAAAGCCGCTGTCTGAGGCAGGTTCAAAATTCTGATTTGTATAGAAATGAGTCTTTACCTCTGCCTGAATCCGGAAATTGTTCAGCAGATAGTATTTAGCTCCGAACGTGTATCCACCATTGAAAATATCTAACTGCCGGTTTGATTCAATCCAATATAGGTTTGTGTCAAAATCATCTTCAGAATAACTTTTGAATTTTAAATTCCATGTATAACCACCATGTACTCCGGTGTAAAGCCCAAACTTGTTCCATTGTACGCCGAGGTTCAATCCAAGACCGGTACGATTAAAATTAATGGGACCTCCATGAAAAGCACTTTCTGCATTGTTCACCAAAACAGATCCGGTTCCGCTCAGATAGAGACGGTAGAGGAGATATCGCTCTAACTCAACTTCAATAAGGCCTTTTCGGGTTGGCTCAATCGTTCCGTAGTATTCACTGTTTGGGGTAATTTCCATTCCAATATTTTGAATGGAGTAGCCTGCGGAGAAACGCCAGTCCTGAGCTAGAATATCTGAAACTGAGAAAACAGAAATCAGAATCAGGCTAAAAGCTAATTGTGGAATTTGTCTTGATGATATGTTGTAATTAGTGAACTGCAAATGTGAATACGCAGAATTGATAACTATTCGTTCTTCAAATCAATCACAGACTGCCTCTCCCGATTCACAGTCAGTTTAGTTACATCAGGACGTGAATAATGTCCGCTTGGATCGAAATTCTGTCGCTCCTCAAGAACCCGGTTTATGTCAATTTCAGCTATTATCAGCTTCTCTACGTTTAGAACAGGTTCTACCACCCATTCACCTCGGGGATCGGATATACATGATCCGCCATCAGTGAGCACATCGGGCACATTCTCCATAATCAGGTCGTAGTGAGGAATGTCTATTGGGAAATCCTCTTTGGTCATAAGTGCCGAACAAGAGATCACATAAGATCGCGACTCCTTGGCGATAAAACGTGTAATGTCGTGCGTATTTCTGTAGCTTCCCGGCCACACGGCCACGTGCAAATTTTCGCCTTGCCCATAGAGTGCCGTGCGGGGGAGTGGCATCCAATTCTCCCAGCAGTTCAATCCGCCCACCGTAAATTCTCCCAGCTGATGAACCTGTAATCCATTCCCATCTCCGGGAGACCAGGTCAGCCGCTCCTCATAGGTCGGCTGTAATTTTCTATGAACCGATTTGATCTCACCGGTTTGATCAATATAGACCAGGGAACAATAGAGGCTGTGTCCTCCGCGATCGGCGGGGCGTTCAATGATTCCCAGATAGACCGAAATTTCATAGATCTGAGCAAGATGACAGATCTCGTTGAGATCACCACTTTCAATCTGAACAGCATTTTTAGCGTAATGGGCATGAATCTCTTTTTGAACCTTTGAGTCCCATGCGGCACCGTCAGTATAACCGATCCAGTGGGGATATCCGGGAACAACTCCCTCTCCAAATACAACAAGGTCGGCCTCAGCCTTTCCGGCTTGCTGGATCTGTTCTTTTACTTTTTTGAGGGTACCGGCTTTATCAAGCCAAACAGGGGTGATTTGAGCAACAGCAACTTTCAGCATTTTCCAGGAAATTTGAATCATTCATAATATCGACACGTACCGGCAAATCGATCGGTACATTTTTGTTAATGTAATGAAAAACAATTACTCTGAATTTGAAAATTGAGTTTTACATCAACCAAATATGGAAACAGAAAAGTCGAAAGAGAATAATGAACTGAATCGAAACGGTTCAGAGTCGAAAGAGTCTCCACTTAAGGAAAAGTTTTCTACAGAGAAGTATCCGAATACTGATTTTATTGATCGAGTGTTGCGTTTAGTGATTACGATCGTTGCAGCCGGTTTTACAAGTGGATTGATAGCCGGATTGATCGAAGGTATTACGGAGGTTGATTTGTCATTCGGGTCGCCTGTTTCGATCGGATTATTTGCTGTTTTGTTTATCTCGTTTTGGACACTGTTTTCAAATGTTGGCCGGTTTAAGAATAAGTAGAGTGATATGTCTGATAGTTGTAATGAAATTAAATTACACTAATTCACCACTGTCAAAAACGAGATTGATTAGTGAAATTAGTACATAGCATTAAATGACATCTGATTCCATTCTCGCAGAGCTATGCAGATTTACCCGCGGATGTACGCAGAAATTCTGCGAGGTTCTGCGGATGTGTTTGCGCTAATTAACGAGAAACAAAAAGGATAACCATGTTAACTCTGATTTGACATAAACGAATATTTTGTTGGTTTATAGAGTAATTTTTGGACTGTTACAGACTACATATAAAAATTGAATTGTGATTTATGGGTAATCAATTTTACAAAGCGGATGTAGCCATTGTGGGTGGGGGTATTGCCGGGATAGTTTCTGCTATTGAACTCCTTGATCAGAACAAGAAAGTGTTAATTCTGGATCGGGATGATGAAGAAAATCTGGGTGGACTGGCAAGGTGGTCGTTTGGCGGCATCTGTATGATCGGCACACCTGAGCAGAAAAGGATGAAGATCAATGACACACCTGAGCTGGCGCTTAAAGACTGGACATCTTTCGCTGAGTTTGAAGAAGATGCAGACTGGCCGAAAAAGTGGGCGGAGTTTTATACTTACAGTTCGTTGGAGTATATCTATGAATGGCTGAAAAATCGCGGAGTTTCATTTCTGGCGATGGTCAACTGGCCGGAGCGCGGACTCTTCAAACCGGGGAATTCCGTCCCGCGCTGGCACATCACCTGGGGAACAGGTCACGGATTGATGGAAGCTCTGATTAATCATATGAATGAACATCCCAATCGTGGTAACCTGACGATTCATTACAATCATAAAGTGGAGGACTTGGATTCGCAGGATGGGGAAATAACCGGCTGTCACGGTTTAATTGAAGCGGACCAAACGAAATTCCGCGTGGAATCCGGTGCGGTGATTATTGCTGCGGGCGGTATCTGTGGTGACCTGGATGTAGTTCGCAAGCACTGGTACAAGCCGTGGGGTGATCCGCCTGAAAAAATACTAACCGGTTCCCACAAATACGCGGATGGGGGTATGCATCGATCCGTGGAAAATGCCGGCGGAAATGTAACGCATCTCGAAAAGCAGTTTCACTACGCTGCGGGGATTCATCATCCCAATCCCAGAAAACCGCACCACGGGCTGAGCCTGATTCCACCAAAATCAGCTCTTTGGGTAAATGCACACGGAAAGCGAATAGGCCCGATTCCGCTTGTGACCTCGTACGACACACGCTATTTGGTAGAGCAGATCTGCAAACAGCCAGGAAAATACTCCTGGCAGGTGATGAATCGGAAAATTATGGAGCGGGAATTGGCGGTATCGGGATCGGAGTACATGACGGCATTCAGGGATAAAAAGAGACTGGAGGTGATCAAAACGCTTCTGTTTGGAAACAAGAAATTGACGAACCGGCTGCTGGGAGAAAGCATCGATATTGTGACGGCTAACTCTGTTTCTGAACTGGCGGAGAAGATGAACGAATTGAATGGAGACCAATCGGTTGAT
>NZ_JAWLDW010000150.1:0-5505 GCF_041686455.1 Rhodohalobacter sp. | reverse complement strand
AAAAGGCGGATAAATAATTCTTTCAATTTCAGAAGTTGATCAGCTAAGGTTAGGTAGTTTAAAATTGTTGATAAGACTTTCTAAATATCCATAATAATTAATTACATGTATATTCATATTGCTGCCTCGGGATGTTCATATTTTAAAATTTACAAATTACCGGCAATTCTATTTTTCAGTCTCATATTATTACTTAGTAAAAATTCAATGGTTCACGCTCAGCAATATTTAGATTCTTCCTTAACCGTAGAAGAAAGAGTAGATGACCTGCTCTCACGAATGACGCTTGAAGAGAAGGTAGGGCAAATGACTCAGCTCAATATCACTCAGATAAATCATGAAAAGGTACAGAGTGACGTGAACCTGGATGCTGAAAAGGCAAGGGATTTGCTAAAGAACCATTACATCGGTTCATTTTTGAATGGGGAGGCTGTACCTCCGGAACAGTGGCTGGATTATATCAATGAACTCCAAAAGATAGCTGTAGAAGAAACCCGGCTCGGTATTCCAATAATATATGGTATTGATCATATGCATGGGGCCAGTTATTTGGAAGGAAGCACTATTTTTCCACATAACATCAATCTCGGCGCTACTTTTAATACCGAACACGCACGGCAAACCGGCAGAATTACGGCTCTTGAGTCCGGTCCCTTAGGTCATGTTTGGAACTTTGCCCCGGTTTTAGATCTGGGAGAAAATCCGTACTGGCCGCGATTTTACGAAACCTTCGGTGAAGATCCGTATCTGATTTCTGAAATGGGCCGCTCGTATGTAGAGAGTTACCAAGGCGATCATGATCTTTTCCCGTATAAATTAGCAGCTACCGGTAAACATTTTCTTGGATACTCTGTGCCAAGGTCCGGTTGGGATCGTACACCGGTTGACTTGTCGATGCAGACAATCCATGAGTTTCATCGACCATCATTTCAAACAGCTATAGATGCCGGAATGAAAACGATGATGTTGAATAGCGGTGAGGTGAACGGAATTCCGGTACATGCATCCAAAGAGCTGCTTACTGATCTGCTTAGAGATGAAATGGGTTTTGAGGGAGTGATTGTTACAGATTGGGCAGATATCGGGAAACTTTACAATTTTCATAAGACCGCCCGGGATTATGACGAAGCAACCCTGCAGGCTATTGAGGCCGGTATCGACATGAGTATGACGCCGAACTCTTTGTCTTTTAATGAGAGTCTCTTAAAGCTGGTTAATAATGGATCGGTAACCGAAGAGAGGCTGAATGAATCTGTCAGGCGAATTTTGAAGCTTAAATTTGAACTGGGTTTATTCGAACATCCGTACCCATCCGGTGAATCTCTTGACGAAATTGGCAGTGATTCTCACAAAGCCCTTGCTTTGAAAGCGGCAGAGGAATCGATGGTGCTGTTAAAAAATGACGATGATATTTTGCCAATATCACAAAATGTTAAGAAACTACTGGTAGTAGGGCCATCGGCTGAGAGTAAAAGAAATCTGGCAGGTGGCTGGACACTTGCCTGGCAGGGTGCAGCTGAAGAGCGTTATCCCGAATCGATGAAAACCATTACAGATGCACTAAGAGAAGAATTTCCGAACTCAGAGATCATCAGTATGGAATCTATTGGAAATAAGTATTCCAAGACAAGAAAAGAGTTCAATGAATTAGCTGAAAGTTCGGATGCAGTCATAATAGCTGCCGGAGAAGAGCCCTACACAGAGTTTGTGGGCAACATTACGAATCTAAAACTGGACGAAGATCAGCTGGACATGATCAAAGCAGTCAACGAAACGGGTAAACCATCGGTGCTTGTTTTGGTGGCCGGGCGCCCAAGAGTAATTAACGAAATTGTGTATGATACGGAATCCATAATATGGGCGGGACTTCCGGGATTTGAAGGTGCCGAAGCGATTGCAAAAGTAATTAGTGGTCAGGTAAATCCAAGCGGGAAATTACCTTTTTCATATCCCCAGTTTGTTGGACATTTTATTCCCTACAACCACAAGCCCAGTGCTGCATACTATTTTGATGAAACCATCGCCAATGATATTGTAGTGGATAGTGAAGCTTCAACTTTTTGGGAGTTCGGTTATGGTCTAAGCTACACCGATTATTTCTATGAGAATCTGGAACTAAGTGATACGGCCATAGATGTAAATCAGCAGTTAACGGCTAAAATATCTGTGACCAACGAAGGAGATCGTGTGGGAACAGAAACGATCCTGTGGTATTTGACCGATGAGGTTGGGCGGATTTCAAGGCCGGTTAAAGAGCTGGTTCATTTTGAAAGGGTGACGCTTGAACCGGGTGAAACAAAAGAACTGACGCTAACGATTGATCCAGAAAACCAGTTGAGCTATCCCGGTTTTGATGGTGAACCCATTCTGGAAGAGGGGTATTTCACGGTTCAAGTGGGGAAAGAAAAAGCACGTTTTCAATTTCAAAGCCAACGTAATTGAGAGGACTTCCACTGTACCTGAGTTAGAATATTAATTCATAAAAAAAGGTTCAATAAATTTTAAAATGTTCATAAAATACACCCCTCTTGTCTCCCCTTATTAGGGGAGAATATTTCTTCTAAAAATAAGTTCAAGTACATCAATTAAAGAAGTCCCGAATAGCATCTTGAATCTGTTCTGAACCGCTTTCGGCTGCAGCTCTCAGCGACTGGTCAACCACATTCTCCGCGATCTCTTGAATCACATCTTCAACGGCCTGTTTAGCACCGCCCCGCCCCAGATCATTCAGCTCGATCTGTGCAATTTCGACCCGGGCCGATCGCTCACCTCCAATCTCTGTGTATAGATCAGCACTTCCCTCCGTCATTATAAAATGCTCGATCACAAGAGCCTTTTCAGTTGTCTCTCCGGCCGATAAAGACTCAATGTTATTCATAATGGTGCGAAGGTTGTTTTCCGGCATCTTCTGCTCCACATATATCGAAGGTGAATCAACTTCAATATTGTGCACTACCATTTCATCCGTGAAAAGAGAACGAATGCTTAATTCGAGACTAAAATCGTCTACTTCCAATGCGTATTCCTTTTCAAATCCTTCGGGGTTTTCTACGCGAAAACCACTAATGGTCCCGCTGCCGGAAAAGGGGGAGATTGAAACCCGTTCTACGGTAACGGCCGTTCCCGTCATTTCAGAACCAACGGTTTCGATGCCTGTTTTAACGATGGAGTCGACGGACATGGTGAGGACTAAAAAACCAATGATTAAGATTGCCAGAATTCCACCCAGTCCAAATTTAATTGCTTTGCTCATTTTTTGCTCGTTTAGTGAATTGATTCAGAGATTGATATCTGTATTTTAAGTCGTTTGTTTCAAAGTAGTAAATAGACAAACGTTTTTTAAAAAACTATTTGGCAAATTAATTCATGGAAGAAAAAAATCAATATCAGTTGGAAGAGAATTTAACGGGCAAAAACATGCTCGGGATGTCGCTGCTCTCTTTTCTATTTTATGTAGCTGTTTCACTGCTTCTCATCTATTTATTCCATGAAGGTGATTTCCGGGAAATTTTTGAGCACGGCTACTCCATTACCGTTCAAATGGCGATTGGTTTAAGTGCGGGTATTGCAGCGGCTCTCGTAGTAATGTTTCTCTCCTCCAGATCCCCAATTGCAGATGTACTGGATGATTTCACTCTTTTCAGGGTGATTGCCAATACCAAATTCTCACCGTTCGACAGAGTCCAGATCTCACTCTTTGCAGGCGCAGGGGAGGAGATCCTGTTTCGCGGAGCGATCCAGCCTATACTTGGTATATGGGCTACCTCTATCATTTTCATAGCCATACACGGCTATTTTAAATTTAAATCAGCCGGACACATTCTGTTTGGATTGATGCTTTTTGGATTAAGCATGATGCTGGGCTTTTTATACGAAATTTCGGGGCTCATTTCTGCAATGGCGGCGCATGGTATATACGATTTGGTAATGCTGGAGTGGGCAAAGAGGAGGAGGGAGGAGTAAGAAGTTTTAAACTCCGGTCCTAACTACAGGCACCTGAATTTGTGCTTTAATTTGAAAGGCAGAGCATATCTTAGATGATTGATTTCAATACATTTTCTCGGTAACGGGTTTCAGCAGAAGCCAGGGAGCATTCTGGGTTTTCTACATTGTTGTAAAGCTCCAATCCGCTTCGGAAATTCATCTTTGGCTATAATACATTTCATGCAGAATATTTTTCCTTAAATCAGATGGAGAGTCAGTAAAAGGGAGATTTCAGACCGGCAAATCGAATCATTTTGAAAGCAGTTTCCTCAATCATCGGACAATAACTTTAAAGCCTCCTAATATTCAGGTGAATTTTGCTGCTTTTATTAGAGCTCTTATCCTTTTAATTCGAATGAAGTTAGAGAACACTATTTTTTGGTTTGATGCAGTTCTGATAAATTGTAGGTAAGCAATAAGGAAATAGATAATTCTTTTCCTTAGACAGAGTGCAATGAATAAAACTTATTGAGAGAGTTGAAAAATCAGAGATAAGATTAAATCATCGAAGTAGCGTATGAGCAACGCTTCTCAACAAATCAACAGAGGATTTTGGCTGATACCCAGAATCCTCTTTTTTTTATGCCGTTTCGAATTAGATCCAGTGCCATTCGGCCTGTCTTTTCGCTTTTCTACTGTCCGTGCTATTATTTTTAGACTAGTCTAAATCGGGAACTGTACCGATTGAGGTCTTTAGCAATACTCAGGAGTTTTTTCAAATCTTTCGTTCAATTTGTAACCCTGCTCTGCTCTTCTTCAGAGCCGGTACTCACATTTATGGATTCGATTTTACTATTCCCGAAATTCCAGGTGAAGGTCAGCTTAATATTTCGTGAACCATAATCATATACGCCACGGCTATCCAGCTTCACGCTTGGGATATTTGTACTGTATCTCATTAAGTCTGTGTAAAAAAGATCATCCGCCGAAAGCCGTATTGTTCCTCGGTCTGAAGCTATTCTTTTCTGAATGCCGATATTTAATGCTCCCTGTGGTTTAAAATGTAGTAATCCTGCAGACCTTTTGGATTGGTAATATCCTGAAATTTCAAGTGAAAAATCCCGCGGCATGTCAATGATATTGGAGATATTTGCGGAGTAACTGTACATATCCTGGGTTTGATTCTCATCCATGTGGGCAGTTTTAAATACCTGATACTGCCCGGATACGTTCGCTCGCATTTCCCACCAGGTGGTAAAATAGACCGGCAGGCTGGTGTTAATAGCATAGGTTCGGAAATAGCCTAGGTTTTGTGTTTTGTAAACTTGCTCATTCGTATTTTGATTGATCTCAGGCTGAAAGGCTACAATTCCATCTCTTGTATAGCTGTATTGCAGTGAGAGCAGAAACTGCTTATGATTGTAATCCAGTTTCAGTGCATCACTGATTGCGGGGTCTAAATCAGGATTGCCCGATAGGAACGTATTGGGATCCAAAAAGAAGACGAATGGTGCAAGATCATTAAAGCTTGGCCGGGTAATTCTGCGAGAATACGAGAAGCCAATACTTTTTTCATTTGGA
>NZ_JAWLDW010000001.1:0-75003 GCF_041686455.1 Rhodohalobacter sp. | reverse complement strand
GTGGCATCTCCCAGGTATACAATCACAAAACCTGCGGCTACCAATCCCCCCAAATAGCCTAATGCCCAGCCAAAACCGGATATTTTACCTAAATCGCTCGGTGGCCCAAGACTTGGCAAAAATGAAGCTATAAAGTTCTCTCCAATGGAATAAGCAAAATTTGAAACGATAATAAGTATTACACCTAAAACAACCAGTCCAGGCTCAACAAAATAGAGAAGCGCAGTGGAGATTATTGTCAGCAGATAGCTGTAAAAAAGAAATTTCTTTTTAAGAGCTGAATAATCCATTATAGCTCCAAAAACAGGGCCTGACAGCACCACTAGAAAATAGCTCACCGAGAGTGCGACACTCCACAGTAAATTTCCAAGCCTAAATTCATTGTCCGCATCACCAACAATAACTGTTGTAAACAGGACCGGAAAAATCACCGTGATAATCAGCAGCGTATATGCTTGATTGGCAAAATCGAACATCGCCCACCCAAAAATCTCTTTATTGGATGCACGGGGTGTCTCTTTTCTGGCTCTTCTCATTTCAAACAGAGTTCATTTATTGACTGTTTTATAAATATTTTTGCGACTCAGCCACAGCAAGAGCATCCACATGGTTATTGAGTTCATTATCTGAATGCCCCTTTACTTTTACCCAGCTAACACGATGTGGAGCTGCAGCCTTAAGCATTTCCTGCCAAAGCTCTTTATTCTCAACCGGTTTTTTATTCGATTTCTTCCAGCCACGCTTTTGCCAGTTTTCAATCCAGCCCTGTGTAAATGCATTAATGATCAATGCGCTGTCGCTATGAATCTTAACATGGCATTTTTTATTCAACTTTTTAAGTCCTTCAATAACCGCACGCATCTCCATTCGGTTATTTGTGGTTGCCGGTTCTCCTCCGCTCAGCTCTTTTCGCTTTCCATTCCAGATCAAGAGCGCTCCCCACCCTCCCGGACCGGGATTTCCGCTGCAAGCACCATCAGTATACAAAATGACTTCAGGTAATTTATTCGACATATCTTTGGGTAATAGTTTTCAAATTTTCTTTCAGCTCTGATGCTTTCTGTGAAACGATCTCCGCCCAGTTTTCTTCATCTCCTCCGGCGTAAATAATGCCGCGGGATGAATTTATGATGGGGATTCCAATGTGATTTTCAAGTACAACACTCAATTTTTCAATTGAACCGCCCTGAGCCCCTATCCCAGGTATAAGTAAACTGGCACTGGGAAATGCACGTATTACTGGAGAGATTGAATCAATCTGTGTTGCTCCAACCACCATTCCAATATGTGCTTTACTCATCTCCTGTTTTTTAGATAGTTCTTCGGCGATGTACTCACTGAGTGACATCCTTCCTTGAAAACGGCGCAGAAAAAAGTCTGCTGACCCTGAATTTGATGTCAATGATAGCGCATATATTGCTTTCGAGTTATCTTCCAGAAAAGGATCCAGTGTATCCAGTCCCATCAGTGGATTTAAAGTGATGGCATCCGTTTGATAGCGTTCAAAATAGGTGTGCTTGTACATTCTTGCAGTGTTACCTATATCCCCTCTTTTGGCATCCGCAATCACAATTCGATTGCTTGGAATAAAGTCCAAAAGTTTTTCAAATGCTTCCCACCCGGGAGCACCCAATGCTTCAAAAAATGCAATATTTGGTTTGTAGGCGCAGGCATTGATTTTAGTCGATTCCACTACTCGCCTGCAAAATTCAAAAATAAGGTCAGCATCATTGGAGTATTCCTGCCTGAGCGTTATAGGTATTTTTTCAGGAACCGGATCTAATCCCACACAAAGAGTTGAATTTGCCGACTGTACTGCTCTTCTTAGTTTGTCTGTATAATTCATATCTGCTTTTGATTCTAAACTTTTGGAAGATAATAATTAAAAGCCTAAGATTGAGACCGGATTCGAGCAACACTTAATTAACATTTACACGACATGAGCTGGTTTAAAGATTGGTTTGATAGCCCTTTGTATGAAAAACTATACTCGAACAGAGATGATATAGAAGCAGCTTCTTTAGCTGACCTGATAGAAGAAGTTATACCTGTATCAAAGTATAGAAACATCCTGGATCTGGGTTGTGGCCGGGGGCGCCACTCAATCACACTTGCTCAAAGAGGCTATCAGGTTATTGGAATTGACCTTTCCAGAAAAGCTATTAAAAAAGCTAAACGAATTGCAGAACAGCAGAACCTGGAAAATGTGGAGTTTTTTGTAAGAGACATGAGAGATCCTCTCCCTAAACAATTTGATGCTATAGTAAATCTATTCACTACTTTCGGATATTTTCTAGAAGACGAAGAGAACCGGAAAATTTTGAAAAACACCAAGAAAATGCTAGCCCAAGGGGGAGTTTTTTTTATAGATTATCTCAACCCCCAATATGTAGAAAAAAACCTTGTCCCATCGGAGAGCGGCATGTATGAAAATCTCACCTACAATGTAACTCGAAAAATTAAAGACGGAATGGTTTTTAAAACCATACAGTTTTCAGATGATTCTTTAGATAAACCCGTAAAATACAGAGAGCGGGTAAAACTTTACGGACTTGAATGGTTCAGGAACGTACTCGGTGAAAGTGGTTTTAAAATCGTAGAGACTTACGGTGATTATGACGGAGCTCCATTTCTCTCAGAATCTCCTCGTTTGATCATCGTTGCAAAATTGATCTAATCACTACTACAATTCAAAGGTATTGAAAAAGTCCCCTCCTTTTTCAAGGAGGGGATTTAGGGGTGGTTAAAACCACTATCAGATTAGGTATGTGCACTTACAAAGGAGAGGAGAATCATATTCAAGATTCTTATGTCGAACCCACGTTACTACAATACAGTATCTTTAAATACCTCTTCCGCTCCATGCGGCGGCCGGTCCAGGGTCCATGTTTCAAAATAGAATTTACGCTCAGAGCGCACTCTTTTCCCATTGATACTAAAAAATCGGAACTGTTCTGAGACCATACTTTTGAACTGTTCGAAAAATGATGTGTAAATATTTTCTTTTGAAAAGAGATGGAGATCAAAACCATTGTGAGCTGGCTCTTTATATAGAACAAGATCATCACCCTCTAATACATTGGCCAGTCCGGCTTTTTTATGACCTACATTGCTATCGAATTCAAGCTTTAAATCCTGATCTATCCAATTATTTATATCTCCTTTTGATAGAATAAGAGGCTCACCCATTTTCACTGAATTTATACCTTCTCTCAATGATACCCGATCATCACCGCGAAATGCCTGATACTCCGAAAGAGCATCTGAAAAACGATTAATCCATTCATCATAATATGACAAGCAGTTCAGCCCGAACTCATTTTTGTTCAGTACTGTACCTGAAAAATAGAACTTTGAATAGGTAGGGTCCGGTTTTAAAAAATCCTCTACACTGCCCGTTACCTCCTGTAAATCTCTATCGAGCTGCCTTTCCCTTAATTGATCAAGACGTATATCGTGCTCAAAAATTAGTTTAAACAAGTCTGCCATATTAACCGATTTTTTTTGAAACTTTAAACTTCAAACAAATAAAAAACCCCGACAATTTCTCATCGGGGCTTTTAAAAACTTCAAATATAAAAGTTGTTTAGATCATTGTTGCAATAACAAGAGCAACAACGGCCATCAACTTAATCAGAATGTTCAAGGAAGGCCCTGATGTGTCTTTAAACGGATCACCAACAGTATCGCCAACAACAGCCGCTTTATGTACTTCTGAGCCCTTACCATATGATTTTCCATCAATTTCTACACCTTCTTCAATCATCTTCTTGGCATTATCCCAGGCACCACCGGCGTTTGATTGGAAAAGCGCAAGCAAAACTCCGGATGCAGTAACACCTGCAAGAAGTCCACCCAGCATCAAGGGTCCGCCTAAGAAACCGAATAGAACCGGTACGATTACGGCAAGAAGGCCGGGCGCAATCATTTCACGGATAGAAGCCTGAGTTGAAATGGCTACACATTTTTCATATTCCGCTTTACCGTCAGCTGCGTCAAAGAGCAAACGGTCGTCATCACTCCAGTCTGCCAGTTGCTTTCCTTCATTTCTTCTCATGGCATCCAGTGCTTTGGTAAGCTCGGGGATGTCACGGAACTGGCGGCGGACCTCTTCAATCATACTCATTGCGGCACGACCCACGGCCTGCATTGAAAGAGCGGAGAATAGGTAAGGTAACATAGCACCCACAAAAAGAGCAGCCATTACACTCGGTGCTGTAATATCAATCGCTGTTATAATACTTTCCGGGTTTGTTGTGTTATACGCTGTGATATAAGCTGCAAAAAGCGCAAGCGCAGTTAAGGCTGCAGACCCAATGGCAAATCCTTTACCGATCGCTGCCGTTGTATTACCAACCGCGTCCAATTTGTCAGTTCTCTCTCTCACTTCAGGCGGAAGCTCAGACATCTCTGCAATACCACCGGCATTATCAGATATAGGACCGTAAGCATCCACGGCAAGCTGGATTCCTGTGTTGGACAGCATTCCCACAGCGGCAATTGCAATTCCGTATAATCCGGCAAAGTGATAAGCTCCCAGAATGGCAACTGCAATAATCACAATTGGAATGGCTGTTGAGATCATACCAACCCCTACGCCGGCGATAATATTTGTAGCAGCACCTGTAACAGATTGCTTTACAATGGACCATACCGGCTTGGTATCAGTTCCTGTATAGTGCTCGGTGATGAGCCCGATCAACAGACCTGCGGCAAGGCCAAAAATAGTAGCCCAAAAAACTCCCATTGCGGTAAACGTAATTCCGCCAAACTCCCACGATCCCGGAAGCATCCAATTAATAATCAAATAGGATGCAATCAACATAATGAAAGCAGAAACAAATTCACCGGTATTTAACGCTCTTTGAGCATTTCCACCCTCTTTTACTCTTACAAAAAATGTTCCAATAATGGATGTTACAATCCCTACAGCAGCGAGAACCAAAGGCAGCAGCACTGCATTCAGCCCACCAAACTCATTGGTTAATTCGAAACCTCCAAGTCCCATGAATGCGGCACCCAATACCATTGTACCGATTATTGACCCAACGTAAGACTCAAAAAGGTCAGCGCCCATACCTGCAACATCACCTACATTATCACCTACATTATCTGCAATGGTAGCAGGGTTCAATGGATGATCTTCAGGAATGCCGGCTTCAACTTTTCCTACAAGGTCGGCACCAACATCGGCTGCTTTTGTATAAATACCACCGCCCACACGAGCAAAAAGTGCAATAGATGATGCTCCAAATGAGAAACTTGTGATTACAGTAAGTACCTGCTGAACATTATTAATTTCAGTACCAAACATATTGGTGTACAACAGGAACAGAAGCCCTAATCCCAAAACTCCAAGACCTACAACACCGAGCCCCATTACAGAACCACCGTTGAAGGCTACGTTTAAGCCTTGTCCTAAGCTAGTTCTTGCTGCATTGGTTGTTCTTACGTTGGCTTTGGTAGCAACGCGCATTCCAATGAAGCCTGCCAGACCGGAACACAACGCCCCTACAATAAATGAAAAGGATACGAGTACCGATGAGTTCTCCGCGCTTGCACCCTGAAGCCCTAAAAGAATTGCCACGATGATTACAAATATACTGAGAACTTTATATTCTGCTTTGAGGAATGCCATCGCACCCTTGGCAATATTCTGGCTGATGCGTTCCATTTTTTCGGTACCAACTTCCTGTCTGCTAACCCATTTAGCACGGATATAGGTAAACAGTAATGCCAGTACCCCGGCAAGCGGAATAAGGATAATTATTGTGTTAAGCATGATGATTATTTTGATTATTTTTAGCGATAAATAACGCTATGTAGTTAGTTATATTCATTCATTGCGGTATCAATACCACCACGAATAAACGTTAAAATTGCATCCGATGCAAGGTCAATTACTTTAGTAATAATATCTCGCTCTTCTGCTGTAAACTTTTGCAACACATAATCTGCCTGTCTCCCTCTGGGAAAGTCATTTCCTACACCAACTCTAAGTCTGGGAAAAGATTTTGTTTGCAGTTTTTCAATAATATCTGTGATGCCATTATGTCCGCCTGCACTTCCTCCCGGTCTTAGCCGGATCTGCCCAACGTCCAGATTGATATCGTCGTAACAAACCAAACAATCAGACTTTCGGCTGTTCGTCTCTGCTATTGCTTTTGTAATGGCTTTGCCGCTTCTGTTCATGTAAGTGGTAGGCTTGATCAGAACTACGGATTGTCCCTTGAAACGGCCTTCACCTTTGTGGTAAAGACCGTTATCGGGATCAAAAGAAATGGAAAGTTTATCGGCAAGGTTATCTACAACCTCAAAACCAACGTTATGGCGAGAACCATCATACTCCGCACCGGGATTACCCAGGCCAACAATCAGCGCCATATCAGAATACTATGTTATTCTTCTTTTTTCTCTTCTTCGCCTTCAGCTGCTTCTTCTCCCTCAGGAGCCTCTTCACCTTCAAGAAGTTCTTCAGCTTCTTCACCTTCAAGAAGTTCTTCCTCTTCAGGTTCAATAGAAGTGGTAAACAGAGCTTCAGATTTAGGAGGCGCGATGGTTACAATTGTTCGTCGCGGGTCGTCCAGTGGATTAATTCCTTCCATATCCAACTCACTTACGTGCAGTGAATCTCCAATACCGAGATCGGTAATATCCAATTCAAATTCTGCGGGAATTTTATCAGGCATTACTTTAACACGTACAATTCGCATGGTTTGGAATACACGTCCACCACCGTCGCGAACACCGATAGCCGTTCCTGTCAGTCGAATTGGAATCTTCAGTTTTACACGCTGTGATTCATCAAGCACATAGAAATCAGCATGTAGAACCCGGTCGGTAACCGGATCGAATTCAACATTTTTCAGTAGAGTATTATAGGTTGTGCCATCAACGGTCAACTCTTGCAGCTTGGTTTCAGAAGATGAAAGAATCTTCTCAATATCCACTTCCGAAATGGAAAAATGGACGTTCTCTTCAACTTTAGGACCGTAAAGAACAGCAGGTACTTTCAGCTCATCTCTCAAGTGAGCAACTGATTTTTTCCCTAAATCTCTTTTCTCGCCTTCCAGTTTATATATTTCCGGTTGCTTCATGGTTTTTTCAATTATTGATTAATCATCAAAAAGTGCACTAATAGTGTCGTTGGTATGGATACGCTGAATAGCCTCAGCAAAAATACCCGCAACACTTAATACTTTAATTTTATCGGATGGCTTCCTCAATGGAACCGTATCCGTTACTAACAACTGATCGATCGGTGAATCTTCAATTCGCTGATACGCAGGCCCCGACAAAATCGGGTGTGTACAAGTTGTAACAATATTCAATGCTCCTCTCTCTTTGAGAGCAACTGCGGCATTTGTAATCGTCCCTGCAGTATCAATCAAATCATCTACGATCAATACATTTTTTCCTTCAACTTCACCGATAATATTCATCACCTCGGCAACATTCTGCTTCGGTCTCCGCTTATCTATAAACGCGAGACTAGCACCAAGCTTTTTAGAGTAAGCCCGCGCCATCTTCAAACTTCCCACATCGGGTGCCACAACGACCAGGTTTTCAATTGGATTCTCAGTGAAATGCTCAATAAAAATCCGGCTCGCGTATAGATGATCTAATGGAATGTCAAAAAATCCCTGTATCTGCGAAGCGTGAAGATCCATTGTCAATATTCGATCTGCGCCGGCCTCCACCAGTAAGTTTGCCATCATCTTTGAAGCGATGGAAACTCTCGGCTGATCTTTTCGATCTTGACGCGCATATCCAAAATATGGAATAACCGCCGTTACACGTTTAACGGATGCTCTTTTTGCAGCATCCAGCAAGAGTAATAATTCAATGATGTTATCGCCGGGCGGAGGTGTAGACTGAATCACAAATATGTCTTCACCCCTGATACTCTGCTCATACTTTACATACAATTCGCCATCAGAAAAAGATTTGATCGTCACTTCACCCAAATCGGCGCCGTAGCTCTCTGCAATGGCCCTGGCCAGTGCAAGATTACTTCGACCGGCAAAAATAGCTAATGGCGTATCCAACGGATTGACAAGTAAAGGTTTATAAAAAAGAAAAAGGAGTACCTCTCTGGCATCCTTTTATTATGACATGTTGCCCGGGGAGGATTCGAACCCCCACTGACTGGACCAAAACCAGCTGTCCTGCCATTAGACGACCGGGCAATTCATCGAATTGACAGAAACCAAAGATAGAAACAAGATTTTTATGTGTCAAGGATTAATTACACTTTTAAACACCTCACATTTATGACAGTTTCTCTTCTTGCAAAATCTTTTGTATTGATGAGCCAGGCCAAACTTTTTTACACTTTTTGCAATCTCAAATCCTGACTCTTCAAATGGGCGGCGTACTTCTTTGGGAAGTTGCACAATCGCGCTAACCCAGCTGTTATATGCACTTGAACATAATTTTTTGGCAAAAAACAGATCGCCAAGCAGATATATAGATGGAAGAAAAACCGTTTTGTGTATAATTTCCATCCTGGAATTACCAGGCAACTCCGGCTTGGATAAAGAATCCATTAAGGATTTCCATGAATCTACACCTGATTTCAGGTATGTTTCAAATTCTATATTGATGAACTGATAGTGCAATATTGCGGCTTGCCGTACTCTGTTTTTTGGCTGGCTGCCAGGTCTCATCCCTGAGAAATTCCAGTTATACTTTTCGCTTTCTTTATACTCAAAAGCCAGAGCCAACACCTGCTCAACAAACTCTTCCCTACCGATTGATGCTGTTTTGACCTGTTGAATTACATCTTGTACTAATCGCTCCATCGAAATACGGTTGGAGGGAATGCCCAGTGCGCTGTACAGCTGTAAAAGAAAAGCCTTTCTCCAGGCAATGGATGGCGGAAGACCGGGATCATAGCCCGCCATTAATTCATCTACTTTATAATTAAAATACTCTTTGTGGGCTCTCTCTATCTGTATTTCAAAAGCACGCTGATGAATGTTTGTGACACTACCTGCACACGGTAAGGCACCCTGCTCTTTTATATTCAGTAATTTATATAAGGCTTTATTCAACTTCGGGCTAACATTGAATAGTGCGGGCTTGTGCCCATCTGATGTTTTTGCAGTACCGGTGTTTCCTTCTAAAACTACATGCAATATAACACTGTTAAAGTCAGGGTTTTTTTGATGGGAATGCTCAAACCACTCTTTTTCGTGGTTATGAATTTCAACTGAACCGAAAAGCTTGATCCCATTTATGGAGATGCACGCATTTAGAAAGTCGGGACCTGCCCCGCTGTTTTTACGACCGGGATCTAGGATTTGCATAGATTGGCCACCCTGTGTTCTGAGATTATTTACATTAAACTCAAGGTTTTCCCAAATCCATTGGAGTAGAGATTCGTTATACCGGGCCCTCATTATCGGGGAATTTTCAGTTCCAGATCATCAGCTGTGAGCGATTCGGTTGCTTTGTAAAGATCAGGAATTGGATCTTTAAAATTTTTCGCTAAGTCGTTTTTAAATGTGCTCAGACGAACCTTACCAAATTCAGAATATTGATTGGTTCGATTAAGAACAGAATCAACCATTACTTTTGATTTTTCTCTGGTTGTATGAAAAGCTTTCTGCAGATCAGCTCTTCTGTTGCTCATAAAAAAACCTGCAACTACACCTCCGGCGAAGGTGCTGCCGGCTAAAATCGATTGTTTAACTAAATTATTCATCTTACTCCCTTTGTTCTTCGAATTTACAATATCCGTACTTGTATATAGTATACTAAATTGAATACTTTCTATATAATTTTAGGCAACTTATTTAATCTCATGATTCTATCAGACCGCAACAGAATTGAAAGAACCGTTAGACGAATGGCTTACCAAATAGTTGAAGAAGCACACGGTAAGCAGATACAGTTAATCGGCCTAAATGAACGAGGTTACGCACTCGCCGAACAGCTCTGCCTTTTTATCAAAAAGGGATCTGATTCACCGGTTCACTCTGAACAACTCTGGGCACATTCGAATGACTCCTTCACCCTGTCTCAACCCGTCAACGAAAACACGGTCCTGGTTATAGTGGATGATGTAATCTTTAGTGGCGAAACCATCCTGAAAGGATTGGATAAAATACCGAACAGAGAACGATTTAATAAAATTTTCGTTTCAGTACTCGTAGATCGGGGGCATCGCAAATTCCCTATTCAGGCTACTGTTATTGGGATGAATATTCCAACAAAGCTGAATGAGCAGATAGAAGTAGGTTTAAAAAATGGTCTCCCTGATTCTATTATTTTAAATAAGAGTATTTCATAATTCTAAATAAAACCATGAATAAACTATCTCTGCTACTATTACTCCTTCTCTCTACAACTTTCACACTTCAGGCTCAGGACGTTGCCATCCCCGATTCTTTAGATGGATGGGATTTAAGCTGGGTTGCAGGATTAAACGGTTCCCAGGCAGCCTATTCAAACTGGTCGCAAGGCGGAATAAACAATCTGGCATTTACAGGAAATTCTGCTTACACCGCAGCATATAAGAAAGAACGATTCGCATACATATTTGAACTGAACACTCGTTATGGCCAAACTAAAATTGAGGGTGAAGGTGTTCGTAAAACGGACGACCGGCTATCCGTTCGCAATCGGTTTTTATATGACCTGGGAGCAGACCGACAGAGCGACTTCAAACTATTTGGTAACATTAATTTTAGAACACAGTTTGCTAAAGGATATGAATATGGTGAAGCACCCGACGGCAGCGACCTCTTCATTTCTGAGTTCATGGCTCCCGGTTACCTGAGTGAAAATGCCGGTCTGGCTTACGTCCCTTCAGATAATTTTTCTCTTGAAACAGGTTTAGGTCTTCAGCAAACCTTTGTGCAGAATGAATCCCTTTCAACCCTTTACGGCCTGGACGAAGGCGATACGTTTAGAAATGAGGCCGGATTAACTTTTGCCGTGGCGTACGACAGAACACTTGGGACCAACCTGAGCCTCTCTTCATCCCTTGAGATGTTCACCAATTTGAATAAAGCTATTAGCAGTACCGATGTTTTTGTGACAAATCAGTTTACCGGAAAAATCAATGATTTCATGAATGCCTCCCTCAGGCTGGACTTCATTTATGATGATGACTATTCCAAAGAGCTGCAGGTTGCACAGGTATTATCTGTAGGTGTGTCTTTTATATTAATCTAATTTCAGATTATTGAATCAATTTACACCCTATCTACCCGCTATAGAAAAAGTGCTGCGTAAACTGGATGCTTGGCGCTCCCAATTTGGAGCTCAGAACGATCATGCTGAGCTAACGGAGATCGAATCGATTCTGGATAAGCTGGAAGAACGCCTTGAAGGGAACTACCCATTTCATCACCCTTCTTATGCAGGGCAAATGCTTAAACCTCCACACCCAATTGCCTGGCTTGCTTATATGTTAACGGCAACCGTCAATCCTAATAACCACGCTTTGGATGGCGGACCGCCAACCTCCGAAATGGAAAAAGAAGCAGTCAAAGAGCTCGCAAACATGGTTGGATATGGCGACACCTATTTAGGCCATCTGACCTCTGGCGGTACTATTGCCAATCTGGAAGCTCTTTTTGTTTCACGCGAAATCCACCCTGATAAAGCAATTGCGGCCACATCGAATGCACATTATACGCACAGGCGAATGTGCCACGTATTGAACACTAAATTTCTGGAAATACCGGTTGATATAAACGATAATCCCGATCTCAATTTTATTGAAAATCACGCGGACGGAATCGGCACAATCGTGGTTACCATGGGTACAACCGGCCTGGGAACCACCGAACCCCTTTCAAAAATTCTTGATATCGCCAGAAAGCACTCTATCCGAATCCATGTTGATGCCGCATACGGTGGATTTTTCTCATTAATCAAAGATAATCTTCCAAAAAGAGAAGAGTGGCACTGTTTGAGCGATGCCGATAGTATCGTGATTGATCCGCACAAGCATGGATTGCAACCTTACGGGTGCGGAAGCATTCTTTATAAGGATCCTTCTGTGGGAAAATATTACAAACACGATTCACCCTATACCTACTTTACTTCAGAAGATCTTCACCTGGGCGAAATCAGCCTGGAGTGTTCCCGCGCCGGAGCTTCTGCCGCAGCCTTTTGGGCTACCCTGCAGATGCTGCCCCTTACAGAGTCTGGGCTTGGATCCGTACTTAAGAAAGCACGAGAAGCCACTGTGCAGTTCTCAAATCTTTTAAAGGATAGCAGCTCTTTTCAGCTTTACCAGGAGCCGGACCTGGACATCGTTGGCTATTTCCCTATTCCCGAAATGGTAAAAACATCTGAAATTAATAAACTGAGCCTTTCTGTATTTGAAAAAGGAATGAAACGGGAGAACCCATCCGAAAGCTATCACCTTAGTCTATTCAAAATTCCTTCAGAGCGATTCACGACTCGTTTTCCAAATTACCAAGCAGATACTGAAACCGTTCAAATACTGCGAAGTGTATTTATGAAAGAGGAGCACCAACTGTTTGTGGATGAACTTGCAGGAAGGATTGGAATTTGATCACTTAAAAAGTGTCAAAATACAGTGAAAGTAAAATGTGAAAGGCCGAAATAGTCTGTATCGTTCTTTAATCAGTAAGATTTAATTCAATCAACCTTATTGCCGCCTCGGGGTGATTTTGAGTCGAATAGACTTTACCGTCATCAGCAGAAATTGAAACGCTGAAATGATCCAGCTGAAAGCCTTCAATAAAGTTCAGGTCCCAGTCAAATACATGTAGAACCGACCCGTTTCCTGCACCATCAGCTCCGTAATTATTACCTGAATAGAGTGCATATATATAATTCTGATCTGAAGCAGCACTTACATAAGAAATAATAGCATCATCTTGAAATACAAATTCAGAACCAGCATAACTTACTCTGGGAACATCGTGTTCATCACTGCTGACTGTATGCAATAACTCTCCATCCAATCCATACAATTCAATTCGTTCAGCATAACTTGAAAAAAGTGCTAAACGGTCCATCCCTGAATGGTATACGGACTGAGATCTCCAGGCCGAGGCCAAATGTAATTTCCCAAACTGATCACCCAGTGATGTCAACTCCCCAAAACTCTTACTCCTTGTTAACTCAAAATCTCTTTTTTCAAATATTTCAAATTTTGATTCTGGTAGAATTCCTGTCACAAGAAAAAGATCTTCTGAAATTGAATATATATTGGTAGGCATTCCGCTAGTCCGGAAAGAGTATTCATTTGATTCAATTGCAAATTGGTTGTTTATTCTTACAAGTTTACGGCCACCGGTATCATACACGAATATTCCTCTACCGTTATTCTGAGGAAAAATTTGGTCAGGCGCCAGGAATTCACCCCCGCCCCTCCCTTCTCTTCCTAACTCCCTAAACAGATGTAGGTCATTCGCTTCATCAATTCTGAATATCCAAACAGAAGGTTTATTTGATCTATCTGTAACATAGATCTTGTCACCATCTCTTAGTGTTTTTAATGGAAAAATAACCTGATCATCAAGTAATACAGGTGATTCAACATTTTGTAATTCAATTTCACCAAATGGGCTTTGCTCTTGATGATCAACACAAGATATGAATAACAAAAGTATTAAAACTGTAATCGCGATAAAGACTTGTATCCTGAACATAGAATAAAGTTTAAACCTTATATTATTAAAAGGGCAGATTATAATTAAATAAATTTGTACCTGCCCTTTTTTAAAAAATTAATTTTAAAGCCACAAAGCTCTAAGTTATCTCAATTACCTCCTCATCTTCATCTTCACACTCCTCAGCTTCTTCAGCTGTTCGATTCCTCTCACCCCACCGCATTTCGGAATAAGCAACGCAATATTGCCATGACTCAGCACTAACACAAGAACCTTCACAATCACCACCGGAGATAGTGGAGAGAGATGAGTTGCTCACAAATATAGGGCCCTCTAATACTTCATTACTTTGTGAAGTTGTAAAGCCACCGGTAAACAGCAGCACCAAAAATATTATTATAATTTTGTTTATATGCTTAGTCTTGATAATAAATGATTTAGTTAATGGTGAAACGATATAGTACTTATATATATTTTTTTTACAACTGTTTTTTTTGCCTTTAAACGTAAGTCATGAAATAAAAAACAACTATCATCAATAGTTTAACTAAAACCTCCTCGCCAACACTACCGTCTCCCTGAAAACTTTTTTACTCCCGGTGGAGCCGTTATAAGCCTCCACGTAAACAATGTAGATACCTATACGATTTCTCTGTCCGTCATCAGTGCGTCCATCCCATATTAATGATCCATTTAAGCCGGCTGCATAGCTGTTTGCAAGATTTCGCACTAAGCGACCATATCGATCATAAATCCTCACCTTCAACATGTAATCCGGATTCTCAAATTGATAATTGATAACCAGATTATCGTCTACTCCATCATTATCAGGAGAGAAAGGATTGGGGGAAAGAGTTACTCCTTCTGGCCGATTCTCGCTCTCCGGCTGCTGAGTAAGACTATTCCGCGCCATGGGTGTTCCCCCAATAACTGTTGAATGAGATCCCCAGTTTGATGGATCACCGGAATCAGAATCCGGATTGATTCGCTCAAGGGAAATACCCTGTGTTGTAATCAGATTAGGGTTATGCCATTCCGGTTTGTAGTCCACCCTGTCAATCACCGTACCTGTGCTATCTGCCAGATAGACCGTTCGCCCCGACAACGTCAAACTCAAACTTGTACGATCTGCCCTCAACCCAAATGTGTCGTCCTCTTTCGGAACACCAAAAGCAATTCCTGTTCGACTCTCAGACAGAGAAATATCCTCAGATTCAGGATAGAACAATGCAAAGCCATTCGCCGGTATCCACCGCTGCGAAGAGGAAACAGGGTCTATTATCGTGAAGTTATTACTATTGTCCGGTTCATCATGCAAATAAACTCCCTCCAGTGATATTGCATAGGGCTGTCTGTTGTAAATCTCCAGGTATTCTGACTGATCAGGCACCCCGTCGGTTCCCCTCGATAGCGGATGATACATAATCTCATTAATTATCAAATCGCCCATTGTTAACGGCTGCGCAATTTCAATTTCATCAGCTGTGGTATTGCCTTTAAAATCTCTTAGTCCTTCTACTCTTAAGACATTTTCCTCACCAAAAAGCACTTGCCCTGTGTCGAGCAGAATCCGGTTCGCACTTCCCCTATCGTAAAAAATTACATCAGCCTCCTCTCCGTTGACTAAAAACCGTGTTGAAGATGACAACTGATTTGAGGGAAAGCTTGAAAATTGAGTCTGCCCGTTAACTGTTTCTGTTAGATCAACAAATTTACTGAATACGATCTCAAGTGAATCGGGATGGCTCAGGTTTGCGAACTGAACCTTTGGCGGAGTTAAATCTATTTCGTAGCGACTATTCTCTGCAGCCGGCGTGGACCCGATCTCCGCAGAGCTATCCTCCCAGTTAAATGGATCTATCGAAAGTGCAGCCGGATCTCTTCTTTCCAATGAAATTCCCGGTCTGTTACTTCCCCAATCCGGACTGTAGGCCAAGCTATCCATAATAATTCCTTCTTTGTTTCTGAATCCAAGACTGCTTCCGGAATTTCTTAGCCCGGGGAATCCGGCCAGATAAATAATTTGAGGCGATTGTCCTGCAAAATTTTGTTGATCCGTAAAAACCAGAAAGTTGCTTCCCCTTAAAACACTGTTTTGAGGCAGAGTTGCACTACCTGATCCCGTAAAAAACTGCCACCCACTTACATCAATTGTTTTATCTGTTCTATTAAAAATCTCAACAAATTCGGGACTCCCTGCCCTTTCCCTCCGATACAGGATTTCATTGATCACCAAATCACCGGGAGATGCTTCATCAAACTCCAAAAATTCCAACGTTCTGGATGTTTGCTGGAGCTCATTTCCAAACAGATCTTTCACACCATCAACAGTGATCGTGTATTGTCTCCCATTTTGAAACTCCTGACGTAAATGAATTAAAACTTCATTCTTCTCTGCGTTGATTTCGAGGATGCCAATTGCCGGCTCGAGGCTGTAACTACTTTGCTGCATAGCACTTTCAGGATCTATCGTTTTACTGAACCGCAATCGGAGCCCGCGATTCTCGTAAAAACTCACTTCATTCAAAACGGGCCTGTCTGAATCGGGCTGAACCTGATTTTGTTCACCCGGCGTACCCAGCAAGGTGGCCGGCGACTCAGCCCAGTTTTCAGCATAAATGGAAGCAACGTCCGGGCTTTTACGCTCCAGTGCAATCTCTCTTCCTCCCCATACAGACGGTATATATTCTAATGAATCTGCAAGAACACCTGAAGCATCCATTATTCGTATCTGCTCCGGCAGGGTTGAAGTAAAACCTGGAAAATCATTCATTTGAACGGCATGAACTTCTCCAAATACATTTTCCAGTGCATTGTAATTGTCTGTCACAACAAGATAATTTCCTGGACCAATAGTTATGGGGCCGGTAGATATAACCCCTCCCGGATTTGAAGAGATCTCCTTGCGCAGCAGCTTCCAGTTTCTCAGATTTAAGTACTTATCGCTTCTGTTGAATAGCTCCACATAAGAAGGATAACCTTGCGGTGGATCATACATAAACTCGTTAACCACAATATCACCCGCTGTATGTGTGTCGTAAATCGTAAATACAAACTCCTCATCGTCATTAATTGCCCATCCCGGCAGGCTTCGGATTTCTCCGGTACGCACCGTTTTATCTCCGGATTCCGGCTGTGCATCAAACTGAAGCCGTACAATATTAGGGTCAGTCAAAACAGCTGAGATTGGCTCACGTCCATCCAGATTGAAATTTCCCGGATAGACGTCAACCGGATTTACATCTGAATTAAAAATGAGGAAGATATCCCCGTCCGAACTCACCTGAATTCCTGTAATTGTGAAAGGAAACTCATTGTCGACAAGATTTCTTTCTCCGGGAGTGCCTAAAAGCTCGGAAGGTGACTCAGCCCAGTTCTCGCTATAAATTGAAGGAAAATCCGCGCGCCTTCTCTCCAGAGCCACCCCAGCTCCACCCCATTCCGCAATGGTATATTTGAGTGAATCAACTGCTTCTGCCGTGTTACTTAACAACCGAATCTCATCCCCCGCCAGCCTGTCAAACTCTGGAAATAGTGACATCTCAATCCGGTTCACATCACCGTAAATAAACTCAAGAGTGGCGGCATCAGGTGTAATTACGATAAATTCATCCGGTTCAAGAATGATTTCCTGATCAGAAATCACCCCTCCATTGTTATCTGTTCCATCTCTTTGGAATAACTGCCAGCCCTCAAGGTTTACAGCATCAGTGCCGATGTTATATAACTCCACATAGGAGATATATTCCGGTGGCGGGTCCACCATAAATTCATTTATAACAACAGATGATTGCCCAAAGAGATTACTACCCGGAAAGGCTAATAAACCGGCCAAACATAATAATCCAACAATCTTATGTAGAATTGTCCCCATTTCAATTCTATTTTTCTCTCTGTTTTTTTACTACAATGTTTTCAATTTACATTTTGAAGATGATCACCGCAAGAGAATCTATATTTTGATTCACAACCGTCATAAACGATCAGCCATGAAGACAGATCCTTATCACCTCTACAGGCTATCTATTTTCTCTCAACCTGATATTTTGTGATTGGGATTACCAAAGATTCATACTTAATGCCTATCTGCTGGCTAGGCACCTTCTAAAGGTAAGTTGCTAATATCTTCGAAAAAAGAAGGGAGAGCTTCGCTACACCTGAAATCCGCTATGAATGGGTGGAAATGAAAAACTCTATAAGATTTATGATGTTTTGAACAGTAATGATTTTGAATCATTCATAAATACAATACTTTAACCAACAGAAATTTCAATCTGAGTATACTATGAGCAGGCGAATTCCTTTTCGAATTAAAAATCTAAACTACGGCCTGACAGAAGCGAAGGGCTTACTCCATATTGGAGAGGATGAACTCGTATTGGAATTAGAAAGCCAGGATACCGTTGTTGGCCTCATTAAGTCCGAATTGAAAGAGATTGTCATTCCTTTCGGGGATGTAGAAGAAATAAATTACAAAGCGGGCTGGTTTAGTGCCAAGATTGAAATTGTAGGAAAATCGATGAAAGTGATGAATGATCTCCCTGGGGCTGATCACGGCTCAGCCACACTACATATTCGCCGAAGAGACAGGGAAAAAGCCGAACGCGTGTTAAGCCGCGCCCGGCTTGAACTTTCAGAGTTTAAACTCAAAGAGCTCGAAGGATAAATTCTCTTTATCTACTTGGCAAATATCTGACTCTCGTCTCTAAACGCCTTAAATTCAAGTGCATTTCCACTTGGGTCCAGAAAAAACATTGTGGCCTGTTCGCCGGGCTTTCCTTCAAAACGAACATAGGGTTCGATCACAAAGTTGATCTCATGCTCCTTTAATCGATCTGCGAGCTCTTGAAATTCATCCCACTCAAGGATTACCCCAAAATGTTTGGCCGGCACGGCGTGTCCGTCCACTTCGTTTGAAGCCGACTTGCCCGCGTCATCCGGACTTACATGAGCCACTACCTGGTGCCCCCAAAAATCGAAATCAATCCATTTATCGGAACTCCGACCGGTTTTGCAACCAAGAAGATCTCTGTAAAAGGTCATTGTTTTTTTTAACTCTTTAACGGGAAAAGCAAGATGAAACCGGGGAATTTTAGAATCTGACATAATTGCTAGTTCATTCATTTGGTGATTGGAATTTCTATAAATATACGTCCAGCAGTTTTGATGAGCAAAATCCGTTTAATAAGTATACTTTCACAATTCGCACTAAATATTTCTTGATTGTGAAACTTCCTGTTGTAAAGTTTCACCCAATCAATCATTCACTTGTCAACCCCTTTGTGCTTTCTGAAAAGTTTACTCAAATCTATTTTCAAGGTCGTCCAAAAATTGTTCGATTCGTTTCGCATTCACGCCCACATCACTTCGGCCAATTCTGGATTTAGAGCGCATGTCAACACGAGTTCCTTCACTGGTTTCAGAAAATCGCAAAACAACATCATCCTTAAATCCAAACCACGCCAGCTTTTCTGTGGCCTCAATCCTGCCTTGCTGCCGGTTAATGGCTACTAATTCCCACCTACGATTTACAACCAGCATTACCGCTTCATCCATTACATCTTGCAGATCTGCATCCAGTATCAAGGGCTGAATTTCGGGATACGCTTCACGCTGAGCATTTGCAGTTTCTTCACCCGCATATTCCGGAGGATTCGGGGCGTCAGTACGTAATCTTACCATAGCGTTAAACTCAGGCGGTGACTCCAGATCTGTAGAGATATCATGTATTGCCGGCACAGACTGTGCTCTTTGCTGCCAGTAGAGTGCTGTACCCGATGCCGCCCCCGACAGAAATAATATAATTACGAGGTAAGAGGTTGCCTTAAATCCGGACTTCCGTAAAAACCAGAGAGATACCGCACTGACTACAAATATCCCAATCAATGCATAAGCGGCATACCGTAGCAGTGTAAAACCTGTACCCAGCTCCCAGACATTCCACTGATAACCATAACCGGACATCAAAAATATCAAAGCAACAAAGAAGGTTAAATAGAGAAGAATTCTAGCAAATTTCATAAGAATAGTGTTTTAGTTAATCTCTTTAGGGGCCATTATCAAGAAGCAATCGGATTTGATTAGCCTTCGTTCATAAATCGCCGTATTTTTAAAAGCTAATTAAATTTCACCATAAAACAAGTTTCATGGAAGGATCAGTACGCGTTCGTTTTGCACCATCACCCACAGGATTTTTACACATCGGTGGACTCCGAACAGCACTATACAACTATCTGTTTGCAAAATCCCACAAAGATGGGAAATTTATTTTAAGAATAGAGGATACCGATCAAAGCAGATATGTAGAGGGAGCAGAACAGGACATCATTGACTCGCTGAATTGGTGTGGCATGGATATTGACGAAGGGCCAGATGAAGGCGGTGATTTTGGACCTTACCGGCAAAGTGAACGCCAGGAGATCTATAATAAATATGCCAAACAGCTAATTGACGAGGACAAAGCCTACTACGCGTTCGACACTACCGATGAAATCGATCAGATGCGGGAGCGCCTGAAGAAATCAGGGAATCCATCTCCAAAATATGACGCTGTTACACGTCAATCGATGAAAAACAGCCTCACTCTTCCACAGGATGAAGTTGAGAAAAAACTTGAAGCGGGTGATGAATATGTTGTTCGCCTAAAAGTACCGCGAAGAGAAACCATCCGTTTTGAGGATCTCATTCGCGGACATGTTTCATTCGAATCAAAAGGATTGGACGATCAGGTTCTGCTAAAATCTGACGGGATGCCTACCTACCATCTTGCAAATGTTGTGGACGATCATTTGATGGAGATCTCTCATGTTATTCGTGGAGAGGAGTGGCTCAGCAGTACGCCAAAGCATATTCTTCTGTATCAGGCGTTTGGCTGGGAACCCCCGCAAATGGCACACCTTCCACTTATCATGTCGCCAAGCGGGGGCAAACTCTCCAAGCGGAAAGCAGAGGAAGAGGGAATTCCTGTGAACACCAAAGAGTATATCAAACAACATTATGAGCCGGAAGCACTGGTCAATTTCCTGGCGTATCTAGGCTGGAGTCCGGGAGACGACAGTGAAATTCATTCTCTGAATGAACTCTGCCAGCTCTTTACGCTAGATCGGGTTAGCAAAGGCGGTGCGGTGTTTAATCACAAAAAGTTACTGTGGTATAACGAGCACTACCTGCGAGAGCAAACAAACAAAGCCATTGCCGAACGATTAAGGCCAATCGCAAAAACCAAAGGTGTTGAATTTCCGGATGATGAATATCTGCAGAAAGCAATTTCGCTTTTGAAAGACCGCGTCAGTAAAATTGATGAACTTCTGGAAATGGGAAGTTTCTTTTTCGAAGATCCTGAAGAGTATGATGAAAAAGCTCTCAAAAAGTGGAAATCCGACAGCTCAGACCTGGTTTCTCAATACAGAGAGAAAATTAGCGAGCTTGAGGATGACGAATTTAAAGCAGCCACATTAAAGAGTCATCTCGAAGATGTGATCAATGCAAATGATGTTGGTTTTGGTAAATTAATGATGCCTCTTCGTATTGCCGTAACAGGACAGGGTTTTGGGCCCGACCTATTCACCTCAATGCAGCTTCTTGGAAAAGAAACGGTACTCGAAAGAATAGATACTGCACTCGAGAAACTAGGATAAAGCGAAAATCAACTCGGATTTTTTAAAAGCCTGTTTTGCTTAATCATTTAGCACTACAGGCTTTTTTATTTTGGATCATAACTTTCCTGTACTCGAAAATTAGCCGAAACCTGTTATCTTATAAAAAATAGTACAATAACAATCGGAGACACATGAAAACCTTCCTCAAGATCTTCGCAGGCTTCATCATCCTGCTCACCATTATCATTGTAGCGCTGAACCTCTATTTCACTGATGACCGTCTAAAAGGAATGATTCTACCCGAAGTCCGGGCCATCACCGGCAGCGATGTTCAGGTTGAAAATATGTCGCTTACCTTTTTCCGAACCTTTCCACAGTTTGGTGTTGAGCTGGAGAATTTTCTACTTCCCACTCCGGAGGGAGATATGTTAGCAACCGTTGATGATCTTGTTGTAGGTGTTGAGCTCTTACCACTGATTAAAAGTGAGTTATCCATATCAGAGCTCTCGATTAATCGGCCTTCAATTTCGTATCATATTTATGAGGATTCCACATCTAATGTAGATTTCTTACTCGCTTTAGCTGACGAAGGATCTGCCGAGGAAGAGGAAGGTATGGCTATCGATATTTCCCGGTTCACGATCCGTGAAGCAGAACTCACATACAGAGATGAAACCACCCGTTCTCTGTTCAACCTATCGGAACTGGATGCCGACATTTCACTCCGTTTCGCCGACTTGATTGAAAGTACTGTGGATGCTCAACTCGGCTCCCTGAGTGCCACTATTGACGAAACCAATTACGTCAGCAATCTATCCCTAAGTCTAAACCAAACCTCCACACTTGATCTCGAAAATGAAGTTTTAACTCTGAGTGAAGGTGTTTTTTCCATTCGTGAACTGGCCCTGAACCTTACGGGTAACATCTCGAACTGGAGTTCTGATGCACCGTCAGTGGATCTCCAATTCTCATCCAGCTCAGATAATTTTGGGGAACTTCTGCGTCTGGCGCCGCCGGAATATGATGAAGTTCTTGCCGGACTCGAAACCCGTGGCTCAATGCGTCTGGAAGGATCAGTTTCAGGGCAACTAACGGAGGAGGATCTGCCTCAATTCGATCTTGTTATTGATGTGGCCGACGGATTCCTGCAAAATCCGGATCTTTCCGACGCTATCGAGGATATAATCATTCAGGTAGATATTAGTAACGACCTTGCTACCATCCGTGATTTTCGTGCACGGGCAGGAGACAATACCGTAACAGCAACAGGTACTCTCGAACGTCCGCTTGACGATGATGGGGTTTTCTCTGTTGAACTGGACGGCGATGTGGATCTCGGGACGCTGAGCCGTTTTTACCCTATCGAAGAGTTTGGAGTTGATGAACTTGCCGGAATAGTGGAAGCAAATGCCAATGCAAATGGTCAGATGGATCAACCTGAAGAGGCAACCTTTTCGGGAATTTTCAAGCTTACAGATGGCAGAATTAAATATGCGGATGTTCCTCGACCAATCGAAAATATAGAAGCCGATATTGAAGCGAATCAAGATCGAATTACGATCAATCAGTCGGGACTCAGAGCAGAGTCTAATCTGTTTACTATGACGGGATCTGTTCTCAACCCATTGAATGAAAATACCCGATCGGTTGACCTTTCAGCCAATTTGAATTTTGACCTGGCTACTGTCAAAGAATTCTACCCGATTGATGAGGACACGTTGATGATGCGAGGACAGCTGGATGCACAAATTCAACTTCAGGGAGAACCTGACCCGGATCAAATTGAAGCCCTTCTTCAAAGCAGTACAATTGAACTGCAGGACGGCTACCTATCGCACAGCAGTGTGGCCCGTCCGCTGGAAGACATCACCTTTGTTGCCGAAGCTACGGGTACACGCTTAACAATCAGCAATTCACGATTCCGAACCGGCGAAAATGCCCTCGCCATGACCGGTAGTGTTTCCAACTATTTAAGTGAAGATCCTACATTCGATCTAACATTCGATGGAAATGCTCTTTTTGATGACATCTCCACATACTACCCGCTTGAACCCTGGATTCAGGAACTGACAGGTAATGCAGTCATGAATCTGAATGCGCGGGGTCCGGCCGGTGATCCGACTCAAATTGCTCTGAACGGATCATTACAGGTAAGCAACGTCAATGCCATCGGAGACTCCATCCCCCTACCGGTAACGGATCTTCAGGGAAGACTGAGTGCAACCCCTGAGGTGATGACGCTGGAACAATTCTCCATGAATTATGGCTCGTCAGACTTTGAACTGGAGGGCTCACTCCGCAGATATCTCGGTTTCCTTGAAGAGAGTCACAATTCGGAAGCAACGATGCCAAATATGACGGGAAACTACCGCAGCCGATTCCTCAACATGGATGAAATGATTGACTGGGAGGAAGAAACAGATGAAGAGCCGCTGCCCATCAACCTGCCAAATCTGACCGCAGATGTAACGGCAAATATTGATAGTCTCGTAATATTTGGGTTGCCGATCACATCAATCACCGGTTCAGGACGAATGAACCCCGACGAGCTGATTCTGGATGAATCTGAAGCCAGCATGTTCGAAGGCGCTGCTACAGGTACAATGATCTGGAAAGTGCCCGATCCGCTTCGAACCAATGTTCAGTTTAACGGATCTCTTACCGATTTACGGGCAAAGGCATTTTTCCGTGACACCGGTTTTATGGGAAGCGACAGTAAGTTTCATGAATACATCAGCGGACTATTTAGCTCAGAATTTGAATATTATACCGAACTGGATGAAACGGCTGCACCGGACATCACCACAACGGATGCCTCAGGAACTTTCGGGCTGGCCGAGGGACGAATTGAAGGACACCCGATACAGCAACGTCTGGCTCAGTTCCTCCGGGCAGATGAACTCAACCGAATGAACCTGGATGAATTCACTTCCACTTTTGCCATCAAAGATACCGTAATGACACTGGAAGATTTCAGTCTAACCAGTGACAACATCGGCATGGAGTTGGAAGGAACGCAGCACTTGGTAACCGATGCAATTAATTACAAAGCCACACTTTTCCTTCCCGAACGGTTTAAACGTGGCATTGCAACAGTCATATCAAAAGAAGCGGCCGAGGCACTTCAGCGGGAAGACGGTACACTTGCAGTACCGGTTCTCATTACCGGAACATCGGAAGATCCACAGGTACGCCCCGATACGTCAGTCATTCAGGATATTCTCCGCGATCGTGCGGGAGACGCTCTTCGCAGAATTTTTGGAGGAAATTGATGATTTTGGAGCTGCCAATAATTTGAATGCAGCTTCCATCACTCTTTTGTATTTTGGACGGCGCCACTTGAACTAAAATCATCTTATGAACAACAGTAATCATATTGTCTGGGATTTTGACCCCGTATTGGTCAACATTCCTGAAATCACTTTTCCGGTTCCAATTTCTATCTGGGGGCTTGTAATTGCGGCAGCTCTCATCTATTTCGGATGGAGCAAGATTAAGCCTCCTGCACAAAATGGAAAACCGGCACCCGAACCGAAAGGATGGAAAGCTGCAGGGTTGATCATTGGAGCATTTATTGTCGGGCAGCTCCCCTTCCTGTTTATTAATTCTCCTACAATCAGTTCATTTGGTCCCTTGCAGCCTCGCTGGTACGGACTAATGTTTGCCATGGCGTTTATGTCCGGTTATTTCGTTGGGTTAAAAATGTACCGAGATGCGGGACGCAGCCAGGAAGAGCTCGACAGACTCCTTATCTACGTGATTGTAGCTACGGTAATCGGAGCGCGACTGGGGCACGTATTCTTCTATAACCCAGAGTATTTTCTCAGAAATATCCATCTGATTCCTCAGGTCTGGACCGGCGGTCTCGCAAGCCATGGAGCCGCAATTGGAATTATCATTGCAATGTATCTCTATGCCAGACGAACAGCCAAAACTTCTTTTATGTGGGTAGCCGACAGGGTTGTTCCGGGAGTTGCAATCGGCGGAATGTTTATTCGGTTTGGCAACTTTTTTAACTCTGAAATTATCGGAAATCCAACAGATCTTCCCTGGGGTATTATCTTTAAGAACTCCGCTTATCTTACTGAAGCGGAGAAGATGGTACCGCGCCACCCTTCTATGCTTTATGAATCTATGCTATGCGTGATTGTTCTCGCAATACTTTGGGTCATATACAAGAAATACAAAACAAGCCCGCCGGAAGGGGCGCTCTTTGGCACCTTTCTGGTTACATTGTTTACGGGCCGTTTTCTGATTGAATTCACTAAGGCAACCCAGGCCGATTTTCTGGTCGGTGCCGCTTTTGACATGGGTCAACTCCTGAGTGTTCCCTTCGTACTTATTGGAATCTGGATTCTATGGAAAAAAGTGAAGTGGTAAAATTTATTTAACCGAAATAAAAAAAGGAGTGTCAGGTTAAACCTGACACTCCTTTTTTGTTTTCAAGATGTTGCTTAGAAGTGAAACTGAAGATTGCCGGAGATTCCGGCCTGATTATCAACTCCATCGTTGAATTGGAGTAAGCCGTTTAGCTGAAAACTGACCAACTGCGTTGTCTGGTAGTTCCATCCAAGCACTACTCGGTTCGAATCATTTCCAAGTTCATCGTATGATAAATGGTCAACTCTTGCCAATAACTGACTCTGTTCTGAGATGTTACTTCCTACCGTTGCATAAAATCCTGTAATGGTTTCGTCCAAACCGCTTCCTGCTAACTCAAAATCAGTCTGAAGAAATTCAACGGTTCCAAAAAACGTGTCACTGTCGTATTTCACAAACGTTCCGTAAATCGTTCTGTCACCGGCAGAAATTAAGCCTGTATTTCCAACCGATTCTCCTTCAGATGTATTTACAGCACCGTTCAATCCAAAGTCGACTGTACCATTATCTTCGAGATTTACTTGATAGCCTAGTCGTACGGTGTAGAGAAAATTATTGTCATCGTTTCCAAGCTGGCGCCCGTTTCCATTATATATTCCAAAACGGTAGTTGAAACCTTCAGTTTCTCCTAAAGCTGTAACACCCAATTCACGGGAATTCAACATAGACCCCACTAATCGGGCACGGTTAATAAAATCTGTTGCGGCCGGACTCGGATCCAGATCAGAACTCAAAAAAGGTTTAAACATTCCGGTTACAATTCTGAACTGATCTGAGAACCGGTAGCCCACCTGCGCATCTATGATACTGGGTGATCTCCTGAAATCGAGCTGCATTCTGTAAATAAAATTGCTGGGAAGCTGCCCTTTGATGTCCAGTCGGGTTGCACCGAGTTCAAATTGTCGCCCCCCGTTAAAACTATCATCATCAAGCGAAAGTACCCCCACGGATTGAAGCAGCAGACCTACATTAAATTCTTCCGATTTGAGGCGGTTTTCCAAATCATCTACGGTATCTGAATTTGTCTGTCCATATGCCAGCGAAAGAGGCATTAATAAAACAACAATAAATAACGGCACCTTTTTCATAGAATCTTCTTTTTTAATTTTCTTAGTGATTGGCACTTATCGGCTGATCTGCAAATCAATTAAACATGGCGCATCTCAGCCTATTTTCAGTGATGTATAGGGTAATCTTTGATATCTGTTCCTTACAGTAGTTGAGATATAATTTCTTTAGAAATAGAACTGAAAATTCCCGGATACTCCGGCCTGACTATCAGAAACCTCATTTACCTGATAGATTCCGTTTAGTTGAATACTCACCAATTCTGTCATTTGGCGAGTCCAGCCCAACAGAATCCGATCTGAATCCTCAATTCCCGAAACATCGAACGAGAGGTGATCCCATCGAATCAATAAATCATCTTTATCAGTAGCATGATATCCAACCGTTCCATAAAACCCGGTGATTTTTTCTTCCAAAGCTGTATTGTTCAAGTCGAATTGGCTTTCCAGAAATTCGGCAGTTCCAAAAAAGGTCTCGCCATCATATTTGATATAGGCGCCATAAATAGACCTGTCACCGGCCGACTCTAAACCTGTGTTTCCAACAAATTCTTCCCGGGTCCTGTTCAGTGAAGCGTTCAAACCAAAATTAAAATCATCGGTTTTATAACCGATTCTACCCGTATAGAGAAATCTATTATCGTTGGCCCGGCTATAACCGGTACCATTATAAATCCCCACACGGTAGTAAAAGCCGTCAAAATCACCCAGGAAAGTCAAGCCTGTCTCTCTTGCATTGACCATAGCCCCAACCAGCCTGGCGCGATTGATCATATCTGTTTTGGCAGGACTAGGATCCAGCTCCAAGACCATAAATGGCTTCCTTTCACCGGCAATCAACCGGAATTTTTCTGAAATTCGATAACCGACAAATGCATCTATTACAGATGGTGTACGAGTAAGCTGCAATTGTAGCCGGTACATAAAATTATTTTGCAGAGATCCCTTGAAATCCAGCAGTGGGACCCCTATTCTAAATTCTCGTCCGCCGTTGAAATTATCATCCTGAAAAGAGATTGCCGCCGTAGATTGTAAAAGCATTATTACATTAAACTCCTCTGTTTTGAATCGCTCATTATACTCTTCGAGAAGTACTGAACTACTGTCTTGAGCCAGTGACATTGAGCTAAATAGAAGTGTAATTACTGTAACAAATAGAATTTTTTTCATAGCCTTACTTTATCTTGCTTATGGTTTCTCTATTTCTCTAAATATTTTTTACTAACAATCGGCTTTTTGGACACCTCCGTATCAATCTTATTAGATTCCGTGAGGCATTAGCAGTTAGCATTTTTCTTACCAATCAAAATAAGCACGCTTTCTCTTCATATCATTTTTAATTGATGAAAAAAGCTTTAATTGAAGAAAACCGCTTACAATCTTCTATCTATTTACGGTTCGATTAGCATTCTGACCACTCCATTTTTTAATAAATCAACAGACAGCTTAATCACACATTTTTTATTTTATAGAGAATTATAAGAAGCAAGTTTGAGAAAATAGTCTCGTTAACCTTACAGTAATTTTGATATCTATTTTTGAGTTGTTATTGATCTATTCACCGATGGAGCCGGGTGTAATTAATCATGGAAGAAGTGCTCTTATTGTTGTATTAAATAGACTTAGACTTCTAGGTTGAGGCAGGTTGTTATCCGATACTGAGTTAATTTTCCTAATCTACTGAATATTTACTTTCTTAATTCTTAAAGAAACAGTGTCAGGTACGTGCCGTTATAAGTAATTTGTTCCCAAATTAATTACAGAAAATGATGATGGTGTGGAAAAAACCGAGTTACGGGTTTCTGTTGATGTCCATTTTTTGGTTCTCAGTTAGCTTTTTGCAGGCAGATGCTCAGGAGAACAAAACGTATCAAAGTTTGCAGCACGCACTATTCTCAAGCGGGCAGTTAACCGGAAATCCGGGGCCATCAAATATTCGTTGGATTGACAATGGAAATCAATACTCATATCTGGAGAAAAACCTGCAGCACTTTGCACCTGAAATCAGAATTCATGATCTCACAACACAAGAAGACTCACTGCTGTTTCACCCGGCTGAACATATTTTTCCTCATACTTCCATGCCTTTTTACTTTGAGGACTACCAATGGTCGAAAGACGAAACAAGCATTCTATTTAAAACAAATACTATATCTCAACCTAACACCTCATGGAAATACAACATTTCAGGTATCGCCGACTACTTTCACTTTGATATCTCTTCGAAAGAGATCACCTACGTTGTTAATAGAGCATTCAACGCCAGGCTCTCGCCCGATGGCAAAAAGGTAGGGTATCATAAAAACGGTGAGATGTTTATTTACGATATCGAGACGGGAATAGAAAAGCAGCTCACAAATTCTTCTGTAGAAGATCTCTACAACGGCCGTTTTGGCTGGGTTTATGAGGATGCATTTAAGTTGACTCAGGCATGGGAGTGGAGTAACGACAGCCGGCACATCGCCTACTGGCAAAGTGATGAGCGAGATGTAAACCAGCTCAGTCTGCCCAATTATGAGGGACTTTACACGGAATACAACACGTTCCCCTATTCAAAACCCGGAACTAACAACCCAACTGTAAATATTGGGATATTGGACGTTAAAACCGGGGAAAATCAATGGGTTGACCTGGAAGACGAAAATGGCCTGATCCCACGTATTTATTGGACTGCAAATCCCTCAGAGTTAGCTGTTGTATGGATGAACAGAGAGCAAACAGAAATGAAGCTCTATTTTTATGACGTCATTTCACAAAAGAAACGACTGGTTTTGGAGGAAAAATCAGATGATGGGTGGATCGACATCCTAAGCTTCTTTTCGGACGCAAATAATTATCTCTTTTTTCCATCCGACCGAAACGAGTTTTTCCGGATGTCTGACAGAAACGGATTTAATCATATCTACCGATACGACTATGACGGAAAACTTGTAAATCAAGTCACTGAAGGAGATTGGGAGGTTACTCAGATTTTGTCAATCAATACCGAGACAGAGACAATCTATTATGAATCGACAGAAGCAAGCCCCCTTGAGCGGCATCTTTATTCCATCAGTTTCGACGGTACAAATAAAGTGCAGTACTCAAACTCACCGGGCAAGCATTCTTTTAATATGAGCCCCGACGGAAAATACTATTTCGACAGATGGTCCAATACAGAAACCCCGCACAAAATCGATCTCAAAACTACCCTGAATGGCGGTAAATTGATTGAGACTATTGACAATGGCGAAGCTGTTGAATCATATATTGAGGAGTATGCCTATCAGCCCAGGGAACTTTTCAATTTTACAACAGAACAAGGCGTGGACCTGGAGGGGTATCTGATACGACCGCACAATTTTGATCCCGATAAAAACTATCCACTGGTACTGATGATCTACGGTGGGCCGGGCCATCAGGGAGTATTCAATGAATTTGAAACATCAACGTGGGTGCAATATCTGGCCCAACAGGGCTATGTAATAGCCAATATCAACAACCGGGGAAGTAGCGGTTACGGCCGGGGTTTTAAAAAGTCAGTCCATAAAAAACTAGGGTTATTGGAAGCAGAAGATTATGCCGCTACGGCGAAACACCTTTCGAAACGATCCTGGATAGATGAAAACAGGATCGCTATTCGCGGGCACAGTTACGGTGGTTTTATGGCCGCACTTTCAGCAGTTCTACATCCGAACGTTTACAAACTAAGCCTGGTTGGCGCACCGGTAACCGACTGGCGACTCTATAAGTCGATCTATACAGAACGCCACATGGGGTTGCCGGATGAGAATGAAGAGAACTACGATAACATTTCAATTATGAAGCATGCCCATGAACTAAAAGCCAAAATGCTTGTAGCTCACTCCTCCTTGGATCAAGACGTTCATATACAGAACACCATGCAGATGATTACAGCTTTTACCGAAGCCGGCAAAGACGTAGATCTGAGGATCTTCCCAAAAGGAAGCCATGCGGTGACTTACAATTCTCAAAGTCATCTTCTTCTTTACCAGATTTACACAGATTATCTGGAAACACATTTAAAATGAATTTAAAGAGAATACAACTTTTATATGATCAAACCTGACCTTCGAATTATGAAAGCGGCCATAGAAATTGCCGAAGAAAATAGCACACCTTTTGGAGCCGCTTTAGCCATGGGAGATGAAATATTTATTACAGTAGCCAATCAAACAAAAAAATTACACGACCCAACCGCTCACGCCGAACTGTTGGCCATTCGAAAGTTAAGTAGTCTAGTTAAAAAAACAGACCTTTCAGGTTTTTCACTCTACACTACTTGCGAACCCTGTCCGATGTGTATGAGTGCTGCGATATGGGCAAAGATAGATGTTATTTATTTTGGTTGTGACATCCCCTCAATATCTAAAAATATGGACCAGATTGATATTCGGTCCAAGGATATCAACGAAAAAAGTTTCCACAATGTAACCATTCAAGGAGGAGTTCTGGAAAACAGATGTATGGAGTTACTGCAACTTTTCTCATAAGCTTTCTAAGACATGGATTGTAACTCCTGTACCCGGTATGTTTCCAATTTAACCTATTGTTCAGACTCTGCTTTTACAGAAAAAAATGATAAGTTTGGGCAGTTTGAAGTACAATTAATGAATTTACCATTTTGAAAATACTTATAGCAGGTGCCGGTGAAGTTGGCTTTGAGCTGAGCAAAGTGCTCTCCGAAGAACGACATGATGTAACAGTCATGGACAAAACACAACAATGTCTGCAGAAAGTCATTGACAATCTAGATGTACTCACCGTAGAAGGTAATGCAACCTCACCCAATGCCCTCGTAAACGCCGGCGCCAAAGAAGCAGATATGATGGTGGCGTGTACCAGCGTTGATGAAGTAAACATCATTGCCTGCATGATGGCTAAGCGGCTTGGAGTAAAAACCGCAATTGCCCGTGTGCGTAATGACGAACTTTCTCAAAAAGATGCTCCGGTTACTCCTTCTGAACTAGGCATTGATGTTCTCATTCACCCGGAAGAGAGTGCTGCCACTGAGATTCATCAGCTCATCAAAAGAGCTTCGGCAAGTGACATTGTGCCTTTAGCTGAAGGAAGAATGCAGCTTGTAGGTATCAGGGTTGAAAAAGGCGCGCCGGTAATCAATCGTACACTCCGCGAACTTGCATTGGAATATAGAGGTAGCGCATATCGTATCGTTGCCATCTCAAGAAGGGGAACAACGATATTACCAACCGGCAAGAATCGAATCATGGCCCTCGACCATATTTTTGTTTTAACAAAAACGGAAGGAATTGAAATTTTATCTAAGGCTACCGGTCATACGAATGAGAAGATTCGCCGGATTATGATTGCCGGCGGGAATGAAGTGGGACGAATCCTGGCCCGTAAGCTTAGTGCAGATGATCAAAAATGGGATATAAAACTGATAGAACCGAATAAAGAAGCTGCTACTGAAACAGCCAATGAACTTCGTGATATTTTGGTACTGCATGGAAATGCAACAGATCCTAACCTGCTTGCCGTAGAGGGAATTCAGGAGATGGACGCATTTATCTCCGTAACGGATGATGAAGAATCCAATATCATCTCTGCATTAATGGCAAAGCATTTAGAGGTTAAAAAAACAGTTGCTCTCGTATCTAAATCTCAGTACGTGCCGCTCAGCCAGACTATAGGTATCGACTCCATTGTGAATGTGAAAGCCTCTGCAACAGACGAAATACACAGAAATATTCGTCAAGGTACCATACTCATGGTAAAAGCACTTCATGGTATTGATGCTGAAATAATCGAAGTCATTGCAAGTGAAAATTGCAGTATACTCGATAAAACTATTAAATCCGTTCATTTTCCACACGGAATGATCATTGGGGCAATTATTAATGACGGAGATGTAGAAGTCGCAACCGGCGACTCAGTTATAAGGAAAGGAGACCGGGTTATTATCTTTGTTCAGCCACATGTTATTCAAAAGGTAGAAGAGATTTTCAATGATTGATCTGCTTGAGCAAGGTACAAACCGACCCCGAATTGATTTCAAAATTGTTATCGGGATTCTTGGAGGGCTGACTTTCTTTTTAGGCCTCTCACTGCTTGCTCCATTGGGAGTAGCTTTAATCTATAACGAGTCCTCCTGGCAGGCCTTTTTATTTACGGCGGTTCCCGCAATGATATTAGGGGCTTCTCTTTTTTATATTTTCAAACCGCAGTATGAGCTTCGCATGAGGGAAGCATTTCTGATCGTTTCCCTAACCTGGCTCCTCGGCTCTTTAATCGGTGCTTTTCCTTTTACACTTTCCGGAACGCTACATAGCTATACAGACGCCGTTTTTGAAACGATGAGTGGGCTTAGCACCACCGGAGCAACTATTTTGGGCGGAGTAACCAGCGACGGAATTCAAAATCCTGCCATTGAGGATATCGACAAAAGTCTGCTTTTCTGGCGGTCGCTCTCCCACTGGCTGGGGGGTATGGGAATTATTGTACTCACACTTGCTCTGCTGCCACTTCTGGGAATTGGCGGAATGCAGCTTTACAAAGCAGAATATTCCGGTTCCACATCCGATAAGTTAACCCCAAGAATTCAGGAAACAGCGTTTTTATTATGGTCTGTCTATGTAGGCATGACCGGTGTCCAGTTTCTACTGCTCTGGGTTCACCCCTCAATGGATTGGTTTGATGCAATTAACCACGCATTTTCAACTCTTGCAACCGGTGGATTCTCAACTAAAAACGGTTCCGTAGCAGGATTTGATTCAGTCTATATCGATGTAGTCATTACTGTTTTTATGTTTTTGGCCGGTATCAACTTTGCGATGCATTTCAGATTATTGAGCGGTGATACCAAAAGCTTCTTCGAAAACAGGGAAATTCGGTTTTTCTCCCTGCTTGCTGTCCTTTTTATAGTATTGGTTTCGGGCGGTCTCTGGCTAATCGATAACTACGAGTTTGGAGATGCCCTTCGCTACGGTTCCTTTCAGGTCGTCTCTATTATTACAACAACCGGATTTGGGACTGACGACTATGCACTCTGGATGCCATTTGCATCTTTTCTACTGTTCCTTCTCTTTTTTAGCGGCGGAACAGCCGGCTCAACCGGTGGTGGTATCAAAATGATTCGTATCCTAATTATTTTAAAAAATGTTGTCCGCGAATTTCGTCAGATCATCCATCCTCAAGCAGTGCTTCCGGTCCGGCTGGGAAATCGAATTATTGAATCAACCATCCTCAAAAATATTCTGGGGTTCTTCGTCGTCTACTTCATCATATTTGGAATTGGCGCACTCATCATGAGTTTAATGGGCTACGATTTTATGTCGTCCATGGGAGCAAGTATTGCCAGTCTTGGAAATATTGGACCTGCCTGGGGTGAATTTGGCCCGACGGATGAATATGCCGGAGTTCCCTACATCGGGAAATGGGTTCTGTTAATGTTGATGATGATCGGACGATTAGAACTCTTTACCGTTCTTGTCATTTTTACTCCATGGTTCTGGAAAAATTAACCGGTACTTTAAATCAGAAAATTTTTGGTGAATCGTTTTTCACCTTCAGTGGAACCAATCAATACAATTTCATCATCCTTTTTTAATACACGGTCAGGTGGAGGATTTACCAGCATTTCCTCATTCTTGCAATTCACCGCTATGACTGTACATCCGGTTTTTTGGCGGATGTTTGACTCAAGTAGGGAAATTCCGGAGAGCTTACTATCCACTTTATAATTGAAAATATTCAACCCTTCAGCCAGCATAATCACATCCTTATCTTCGAGGATATTAAAGATTGACCCGGCTCCCATCGAGGCATACGACATCACAAAATCTGCTCCCGCACGGTGCATGGTATTCACATTCCTTTCGTACGTAGCTCTACTGATAATTTCCAGGTCGGGTTTCAGCTGCCGGCAATAAATCGTCAGGTAGATATTTACATCATCATCGTGAGTCGTAATCAATACCGAGTGGGCATTTTCAAGTCCTGCTTTATTCAGCACACTCAAATCGGCGGCGTCTCCCAGAATATATTTACCGTTTTCGTGTGTTTGTATTCGATCCGGATTCTTATCAATGATTCTGTAGTCAATCTGACGGTCATCCATACTTCTGGCTGCGGCTCGGCCAACTCTGCCTGCACCAATAATTACAACCGGAGCGTCCGAAACGTTATAAATACTCATTATTTCGTCATACTTTCTGAGGTGCTCCACGGTACCCGCCAATACCAAAACACTTTTACTTTTAATCATCGTATCCGGCTCGGGATGAATAAATTTCCCTCTTTCCCAAATGCCTACAACATTCACTCCCAATCTTTCCCTTAACTTACTTTCTTTCAGATTTTTACCGATCAGTGGGGTCTCTTTTACGGTAACTTCACCAATCACAAGACTGTCGATATGCCCAATTACGTGAACTCTTGCATTGCCTCCCAACGTTCTTCGCGCGAGAGCTCTTCCCAGAATATCGCCCATCTGAAGCACATTGTTAGCACCTGCCAGTTTAAGTACATCAACGGAGTCTTCGGAATTGGCAGTTGCCACAATATTGATGTTATCGCTGAACTCCCTTGCTGTGAAAGTGACGTTAGTATTTATGGTGTCAGAATCTGCGGCAACCAGCATCGAGGCATTTTTTATAAACAGTCGGTTATAGGTATCGTAATCGGTTGGATCCAGGTTCACCACTTTATAGTCCAAATCTGACAAATCCAGAGCTTTTTGGAGGTCGGGTTCCAGCAGCACATAATCTATTTTGTACGATATCAATTTCTCGATAAGGGCTTCTGTTACAGCATTTAAATTCGTAATCACAACATGGCCGAATGTCTCCTCTTCCAATCTTTTTGGTGCACGCGCCTGATTTTGAGCTTTCATCCAGGGTGCATAGAAAAACTCAATAAATGTGAAAGGGAGCATCACCAGCAAAAAAAGTACTCCGGAAAACAGCACCAGCATAGAAAAGGCACGGCCTACATCTGTGGTAAATACAATATCACCAAAGCCGAGAGTAGACATAGTCACAATCACCCAATAGAAGCCGGTTAACCACGTATGATCCTGCCCCTCGTACATTGCCACGTAATGAAAAGCGATTGAGTACGCTACATACATCAGGAATAGAACACCCACAAACTTCAGCAGTTTCTTTACGTTTGTCTGCGTCCGCCTGTTAGCAAAAAAGTAAGAGAGTTGAGATCCTAAAAACTTCAAATGGAACTCCGTCTTTTTATTTGATTGATTAAACTGTCCTTAAAAAAAGAAAATAAGAAATAAAGTATACACTGTTTTACAAACTGTTATTGAATAAATTGGAAATTCATCCCTTTAAATGATTACTTTTGAGTGCCTAAAAACAAGCCGAAAAATTTAGATAAAATTCAGTGTTCCGCTACTTATTGGTTGTTGCCAGCTTACTATTTTTAACCTCTTCGACTCTCTCGGCTCAGAGCTCAGATCGTCTGGATCCCATTCCAAATGTATATCTGGACTGTAGTTCCTGTGATATATCCTATATTCGGTCCAACATTAACTTTGTAAATTACGTGCGGGATCAGGACGATGCGTCTGTTTATTTACTAATTAACGATCTTGCAACTGGTGGCGGCGGCAGAGAATATACACTCATTTTTTCTGAGATCGGTCTTCAGAACGGGCGATCGGATACTCTTCGCTATGTTTCCTCCAGCACCGACTCCAACGACGAACGAAGAATAGGACTGAATCGATATATCAAAATCGGGCTCATGCCCTATGTATCAGGAACCGTAGCCATTCGGTCACTTGATATTTTTTACGAGACTCCTGAAACAGACCTCGCCGATGAAGAGGATGATATTGTTGACCCATGGGATAGTTGGGTTTTTGATGTGAACGTTCGGTCTAATTTGAGAGGACAATCGAGCGAAACAAACTTCGGGCTCTATTCAGGCTTTCAGGCGGAACGAACTACTCACATCTGGAAAATCAGAACCAACCTGAGAGGAGAACTTCGAAGACGAACACTCGATGTTTCCAGCGGCACACTTAACATCAACCGGGATTGGGGAAATTTCTGGCAGATGTTTGGCTACAGTCTCAGTGATCACGCAACGGTTGCGCTATTCGCAAGTGCAAATTTTAACAGATCGAATAACATCGCCCTGCATACTTATGTTGCCCCGGCTTTTGAATACAACTTTTTTCCCTATAACGAGTTTCAGGAACGGCGGTTTATTGTTCAATATCAGTTATCACCGATGTTTCGGCGATATTTCAATACCACCGTATTTGGAAAAGATGAAGAGCTTATCATGTCTCAGGAAATATCCTCAAGATTAAGATATAATCAGCGCTGGGGAAGGATTGACGTCAGAGTTTCGGGATTAAACTACTTTCACGATACTGCCATAAACAGATTGGAAATAAACCCATCTTTTAACATTCGCATTACTCGCGGTTTATCCGTCAGTCTATCCGGGCGCTATCGGGTGATTAATGATCAGCTTTCACTCGAAGGTGCCGTCGATCCCAACGATCCGGAAAATATAATTAGCGGCGGGCAACGCCCCACATCTTACGACTATAGCATCTCTTTTGGCCTCTCATACACCTTCGGTTCAATTTACAACAATATTGTAAATCCGCGATTCTAATCGCCTGAGATATCATTTCCGCCTCATTGTTCGTAACTTTGGAGATATGATTAAAGAGAAGACCGATACCATTCAAAAGACAGATTTAAAATCCCTTACAAAACAAGAACTCTCTGATTATCTGAACGAACTTGGTTTAGCCGGGTACCGCTCGGACCAGGTACTTCAATGGCTGTATCAGAAAGGAGTTTCATCCTTTGACGAAATGACCAACCTTTCCAAAGATTTAAGGGCACAGCTTAAAGAGATTGCCGAGGTTAAGAAGATCAAGGTACACAGTAAGCAAGAGTCAACTGATGGAACCATAAAGTTCCTGTTTGAACTGGACGATCCAAATGCCTATAAAGTAGAGGCTGTGATGATACCTGACCTCTACCCCGATGGAGCCGCAAACCGGTTAACGGTGTGCGTATCATCTCAGGTAGGGTGTATGTTCGGGTGTTCATTTTGCGCAACAGGTAAAATGGGATACTTCCGCAGTTTAACTCACGGTGAAATTGTAGATCAGGTTCAGATTATTAATGAGTTGACCGAAGAGAAATTTGACAAAAAGATCACTAATATCGTTTACATGGGAATGGGCGAACCGCTTCATAATTATAAAGCGGTTGTGGAATCGGCTCGCATTATATCAGATCCATTGGGAATTGATCTATCACCCCGCAGAATCACTGTGTCAACCGTTGGTCTTACGAAACAGATCAAACAGCTTGCCGATGAAGAAATCGGAACAAATCTGGCCATTTCTCTTCATGCCGCTGACGACAAAAAGCGGGATGAGATTATGCCAATCAATGAGTCTCTGAATTTGGAGAAACTTGAAGAAGCGGTAAAGTATTACTTCATGAAAACAGAGCAGCCCCTTACCTACGAATATTTGCTATTTGACGAGTTCAACGATACTCCTCAGGATGCTCATAATTTGGTGAAAATTGCCCGATGGGTGCCTTCAAAGATAAACATCATCATGTATAACGATGTAGCGGGCGTAGCTTTAAAACGAGCCCGGGAAGAGCGGCTCAACAAATTCATGAAAACACTCACCGATCAGGGAGTAACGGCAACCGTTCGAAGAAGCCGTGGCGACGATATAGATGCAGGATGCGGTCAGCTGGCAATACGCGAAGGCCAGGAGAAAGGAAAGAGCTTGGTTAAGACGTAGTCAGGTCTCAGGTCTCAGGTCTCAGGTCTCAGGTCTCAGGTAAGTTTTATTTTAAATTAAAAAAACTCAAGTACTCAATAATCACTACCTGATACCTAATACTCAACAGTTAGTGAATTAAATTGAACAGTCTGTTGAATCTTGGGAGCCAGCGCTCACCGTCCCATGAGAAATAAATCATGCCCGCCTTGCCAATGATGTGATCTTCAGGTACAAAGCCCCAATATCGGCTGTCTTCACTATCATCTCTGTTATCACCCATAACAAAGTAATAATCTTTTTTGATGGTGTAGCGATTGGTATCTTCTCCGTTAATCGTGAATTGATCACCATCTTTCTGGATATCGGTCCGCTCGTAACGCTCCATCACAGCTTTGTAAAGATGCCAGTTATCTGAAGTCAGTTCTATTTCCTGACCTTGATACGGAATTGTAAATTCGGGTATGTTATCGTGGTTTGTAAAACCTTCAGAAAAGCTGAACGGCCTACGGCTGAACTCATCGAAGTCATCCGGTAATATGAAAAACTCTACCGCTTCTATCTCTGACCAGTTACGCATTTCATCTGCGAGTACAGGAGTCATATTGATAATGAAGGTACCATTATTCGATTGCAGTATATTCCCTCCGGCTTCGCGTACTTTAGCCGGGCTTAGTCGAATCCGTTCCCGGGTTTGTACCCTGTAGTTGTACATCAACGTTTCATAAGACTCCGACTGCTCTCCGTTTACATAGAGAAGCTTATCCTCAATTTTCAACCTGTCACCCGGTACACCAACAGCCCGTTTAATGTAGTTGGTTTTGGTTGATATTGGGCCGATATCCACCGGGTAGTTGAATACAATAATATCATTCCGATCCACATCAGAGTAGCCGGGGATTCGAGTCCATGGCAGATTGACTCCCGGTAAATAGATATCTGTGAAAGGAACAGACAGTGTCATCGGCGTGCGCGGACCGTATGCCAGTTTTGTCACAATCAGGAAATCTCCTGTGAGCAGGGTCTTTTCCATACTTGGTGTGGGAATTCGGTAAGCACCAAAGAAAAATGTTCTCAGAATGATTGCCGCAATTGCCGCCCAAAGAAATGCATCAAGCCACTCTCTTGCCCAATGTTTAGCTTTCGCATCAATGGAATGATCTTTGTCAGATTTTTTAGAGTTGTCCCAAAAACGCTTCTTCTTTTCTGAATCTTTTCTTCTTGCCAACTGTATTTATGCTCTTAATTAAAATTTCCGGGTCTGTCTATAGCCTCGTGTACAAATTCACCATCCTGATACTCTACAAGATACCATTGATCTCGCTCCGGGGAGTAAAAATAGTCACTGAAAGCTTCTAATTCTTCTGATTCATTCATTAGCATTCTATTCAACATCCGCTTCACTTGAGGCATCATATCGATATAGCGACTCGCACCCACATACACCAATCCATTTTCAAACGGGCCATCTAAATCCAGAATCATCAACGGCATTTCTTCATCAATAATAAACCAATATTCGAACTGTACGGCTTTTCCGGGCCTGAAGTTACGCTCGTTAATCAGATCACCGATTTTTTGTGTCGGATCACCAAAAACAGCCTGCAATCTTGAGCGAAGTTCCACTGTAGGAATTCTATCGATTGTGGTTGGATTGTAAAGCCCCTGACCAGTCCAGCTGATATCAGAGAATCTTTGTTCGAACTGAGACCGTTCAGAGTGTTCAACCTTACGGATTTCCGGATCTTCAAACTGAGCGTAGACATCAACACTGAAAAGTGCGATGAATAAAAATAATACTATTTTTTTCATATAAATCTTTGTTAATCTTCGTCGTCCATAGACAAAACAGCAAGGAAGGCTTCCTGTGGAATATCCACTGCGCCTACCTGTTTCATACGCTTTTTACCTTCTTTCTGTTTTTCGATCAATTTTCGTTTACGGGATATATCACCACCATAACACTTCGCGGTTACATCTTTACGAAGTGCGCGAATGGTGTCCCGGGCTATAACGCGTGAACCGATGGCAGCTTGTACTGCTACTTCAAATTGTTGCCGGGGTATCAGCTCCTTCAATTTGGCACACACTTTTCTGCCCTGATAGTAGGCTTTATCTCTGTGCGTTATACTTGATAGTGCATCAACAGGTTCCCCATTTAATAAAATATCTAAACGAACCAAGTCTCCTTTTCGATATTCTATAAATTCATAATCCAGAGACGCATAGCCGCGTGTTCCGCTCTTGAGTCTGTCATAAAAATCAAAAACCACCTCGGCCATTGGCAGTTCGTACGTTATTTCCACACGATTATTCTGCATAAAATGCTGATTAACGTATACTCCCCGACGATCCTGGCACAGCTTCATGATAGGCCCGATAAATTCGGCAGGTGTAATAATACTCGCCTTGATATACGGTTCCCATACTTTTTCAATATCACCCGCAGAAGGCATCTCACTGGGATTATCCACCTGAACCCGCTTTCCTTCTTCTGTATCTACTTCGTACTGCACGTTCGGAACAGTGGTAATAATATCAATATTAAACTCACGATCGAGGCGTTCCTGTACAATCTCCATATGGAGCATACCCAGAAATCCTGCCCGGAATCCGAAACCAAGCGCCTTTGAGGTTTCCGGCTGATAAGTCAGTGAAGCATCATTGAGCTGCAGTTTTTCCAAAGCCGCACGCAGATCTTCAAAATCTTCCGAGCTTGTTGGGAAAATGCCGCTAAAAACCATCGGTTTTACATCCTTATAACCCGGAATAGCTTTGTCGGCCTTCTTTTTTTGATGTGTTATGGTATCACCCACCTTGGCATCCTGTAACGATTTTACGCTGCCAATTACATAACCTACATCTCCGGCCTTTAACTCTTTAACCGGTTCTTTCTTCAGTTTCAGATAACCAATCTCTTCGGCATCATACTCTTTGCCGGTTGCCATAAAAAGTATAGGATCTCCCTTCTTGAGAGTTCCTTCCATTACCCGAACATAAGCAATGGAGCCACGATACGTATTAAAAATGGAATCAAAAATCAGAGCCTTCAAGGGTTTTTCATCATCCCTTTCTGGGCCCGGGATTCGCTCTACAATTGCTTCCAGAAGCTTTTCAACCCCTTCACCTGTTTTCCCGGATACACTGATAATCTCTTCATGGTCACAACCAATCAAATCAACAATTTGCTGACCAACACCTTCAGGATCGGCACCCGGTAGATCGATTTTATTTAATACCGGTACGATCTCCAGATCCTGATCAATCGCCTGGTAGAGATTTGAAATTGTTTGCGCTTCAATACCCTGTGCAGCATCTACAACCAACAGCGCACCTTCACAAGCTTTTAGTGCACGCGATACTTCATAGGCAAAATCGACATGACCGGGGGTATCAATTAAATTGAATGTATACACCTCGCCACTTGGACGTTTATAGTCCATCCGTATGGCGTGGCTTTTAATTGTAATTCCACGCTCCCTTTCCAGGTCCATATCATCGAGAACCTGCTCCTGCATCTCCCTTTCACTAATTGTTCCGGTGCGCTCCAGCATGCGGTCGGCTAATGTGGATTTACCATGGTCGATGTGCGCGATAATGCAAAAATTGCGAATATTATTCATACAGATGGATAGAAAATGCTAAAAATTATTCAGCCCTAAATATACAAAGCTTAAACGGTCATTGCATTTAATTGTTATATGACCCTCTCCTTGATTGTGTGGAACCACAAGCAATTTTAGGAAACGTATATCTAAACTGTTGAAGAAGAAAAGTCACTCTATCTCCTTGCGAGAAAGATGCTACTCTGAGGTGGGGCTCAACAGCTCAACATGAAATCTGAATTTTTGTCCTTCCAGCGTCATTGAATCGTAGACTTCTCGAATTAGTTCAAATACAACGTCCGAATCGCCTTTAATGCTTGTTGACAAATAGTTTACATCTACTTCAACATCATGCTGTGCGACAAATTCAAGCAAATCCTGAACTTGTTCTTTTGGATGATCAGAGTAAAGAGGTATGTACGTTAATTGAGCTATCGTCTTCATTTTGTTGGTTTTCGAAATTAAATTGGTATGTCAAGTATCGAAACGATATCGACAAATGGAACATTTTTAATAATAGAGCATTAAAATAGACTGAACTAACATCAAAATACAAACAAAATTGAGAGTAAAAAGATGAGAATACTAAGCACTATTTCAATATTTATTACAGCTATTTTTCTTTTGGCATCCTGCGATTTATCTGATGACCTTACAAATGATACCGGAACCCTGCAGGTCCTTTTAACAGATGCGCCCGCAAACTATGATGAGGTATGGGTTGATGTACAGGAAGTTCGCGTACACAAACAATCTGAAGCTGAGGAGGATGATAACGGATGGAGGACAGTTAATGACCAGCCTGTTCGAGTGAATCTGCTGGAATTGACCAACGGTAATTATGAAATATTAGGTGAAGCGGAACTTGAAGCGGGCAACTACAGTCAAATACGGCTCATTCTTGGAGAGCAAAATGAACTCGTTATTGATGGAGAATCTACTCCACTTACCACACCAAGTGCTCAGCAATCCGGTCTGAAACTGAATGTTAATGCAGAGATTGAAGGTGGCGAAAACTATACGCTACTTCTGGATTTTGATGCTTCACGTTCTATTGTAAAAGCAGGAAACTCCGGAATGTATATTTTAAAGCCGGTGATCAAAGCTGTTGAACTTGCAAAAACCGGCGCCATCGGTGGTAGCATTGAACCTGCTGAAGCACTTCCTTGGGTTTATGCCATTGCTGATGAAGATACACTCGCAGGTACGCAAGCAAGTGACGAAGGAGACTTTCTGATGATAGGACTTTTGGACGGTACTTATCAGGTTTCAGTAGCTCCAAGTATGGAAGAATATAACTCAGAAGTGATATCCAACATTGAAGTTACTGCTCCCGACACCACGTTTATTGATACCGTTACACTTTCAGAGTCCGGAGCAAATGTTAATGGTGAATAAGTCGTAAATCATATTTTAAATGATTCAAAGCCCGGTTCTTAAATGAGCCGGGCTTTTTCTTTTTACAGAATGATTTCAACAAATACGGATGTTTTAAACTTATCTTGGCATCCTAAGTTTTAAATGCATAATTTTGAGAAGTGAAATTTACGAACCGACATATCTCCACTCATCACCACTCCCATCATGGAGATCACGGCCATCCTGTGCATCATCATCATTAATTTACTCTTCCGTTAAGCACAGACTATTTAACCATTTTTTCTCACTACCCTTTTTAACATAAATAACTAACTAATTCTATGAGAACTCTGGATTCTTCCACCTCACTGAGAATTGCCGTTCAGAAAAGCGGCCGATTAACCGATAAAACCTTAAACCTGCTCGAAGGAATTGGGCTGAAGTTTGACGATTACAAGCGAAGTCTTCTGGTAAAATGCCGGAATTTCGACGTTGAACTTTTACTTATTCGCGACGACGATATCCCCGAATATGTTGAGGATGGCGTTTGTGATCTTGGTTTTGTCGGAGCCAACACCATTGCCGAAGACGAATCGGATGTAACTATTTTGAAAGGCCTCGATTATGGTGTCTGCCGACTTTCCATTGCCGTACCTAAAGACGGTGATATTCAATCCGCAAAAGACCTGCAGGGAAAACGTATTGCCACCAGCTATCCGGTTATCACCAAAAAATTTCTTGAAAGCAAAAACGTCGAAGCAGATATCATTACCCTGTCCGGATCAGTTGAGATTGCACCCCGTTTGGAAATTGCCGACGCTATTACAGATCTTGTTTCAACAGGCGGCACTCTGAAAGCCAACGGCCTGAAAGAAATTGAAAATATTTTCGATTCAGAAACCCAACTCGTAAAAACAAATAAACTTCTCTCTGAAGGAAAGCAGGCGCTGATTGATAAGTTTCTTCAGCGAATTGAAGGTTATCAAAAGGCAGAAAAAAGCCGATACATCATGATGAACGCACCGCAGGAATCTGTTGACGAAATCAAAAGAATTATTCCATCTCTGAAAAGTCCCACAGTAATGCCTTTGGCTGATAATGGAATGGTAGCCATTCATACCGTGGTTACAATTTCAACATTCTGGGATCTGATGGAAAAGCTGAAAGGTGCCGGTGCCACGGGAATTGTCGTTCTGCCAATTGAATCGATGATAGTTTGATGAACGGATTTGAGACATGAGACATGAGTCTTGAGAAAACTGAATTTTAAAATCATGAAAAATTACTCACTTAAAAACCTGGCCGATTCAGAAATTGAAAAGCTCTGTAAACGCCCTAAGATGGATTTTACTTCTGTTTTTGGTCAGGTTCAGCCGATCCTGGATGATGTAGAACAAAGCGGGGACGAAGCGATCCGGAAATACACCCGTAAGTTTGATGGAGTAGATCTTAATGAGATCACAATCGATCCAAACGATCTGAGCGTTACACTTGAACCAAAAATTCAGGACGCCATAGATCAGGCGTTAAACAATATTTTCCTATTCCATAAACATCAGTCTACCATGGATCTGGAAGTTGAAACGATGCCGGGTGTTGTTTGCAGGAGAGTGGCCAAACCCATAGAACGGGTTGGACTTTACATTCCTGGTGGAACTGCTCCCCTTCCATCAACAACCATGATGTTGGGAGTACCTGCAATGATTGCCGGTTGTTCAACAATTGTGATCGCAACTCCGCCTGATAAAGATGGAAATGTACACGAATCGATTATCTATATCGCTCAAAAAATCGGTGCAGAAAAGATCGTTAAAGCTGGGGGAGCTCAGGCAATTGCAGGAATGGCGTTTGGAACAGAATCCATTCCCAAAGTGGATAAGATTTTCGGGCCCGGCAATCAATATGTTACTGCCGCTAAAATGCTTCTGCAAAATAGCGAAGCAATGGTGTCCATTGATATGCCGGCAGGACCTTCAGAGGTTCTGGTTATAGCGGATAAAACTGCAGACCCTGCATTTATTGCTTCAGATTTGCTGTCTCAGGCCGAACACGGCTCCGATAGCCAATCGGTGTTAGTCATTACAAAAGATGCCGACATTCAGTCTATCAAAAAAGAGTTAGAGCTGCAGTTAAACGAACTGTCTCGAAAAGAATTCGCTGAAAATGCTTTGGCAAAAAGCTTCATACTCACGGTAGAATCTTCCGGTGAAGCCATGCAGTTTTCAAATCGTTATGCGCCGGAACACTTAATCATAAATACCATCGATGCCGATGAATTGGCCGAAAAAGTCCTAAATGCCGGATCTGTATTCATCGGTCCGTGGACTCCTGAAAGCATGGGTGATTACGCATCCGGAACCAATCACACACTACCTACGTATGGCTATGCCAAAATGTATAGCGGAGTTTCACTGAATAGTTTTCAAAAATTTGTCACCATGCAGAAAATCTCTGAAGAAGGATTACAAAATTTGGGACCTACAGTTGAAACCTTAGCTGAAATTGAAGGGCTCCAGGCTCATAAGCATGCTGTAACACTCCGTCTGGAAAAAATTAAAACAACTCACTGAATTATTACCCCAATGTTTGATATCGACAATTTAGTTCGAGAAAATATTCGCAAGCTAACACCTTATCGCAGTGCACGGGATGAATTTGACAGCGGGACTCTTCTGGATGCCAATGAGAACAGCTATGGCTCACCCATCCGAAGTACGTTAAATCTGCATCGATATCCATCTCCCACACAGGACGAACTTCGAGACAGAATTGCTGAATACCGCGATGTGGACAGAGAGAATATTTTTCTCGGTGTGGGCAGCGATGAACCGATTGATCTTCTGATGAGGATTTTTTGCGAGCCCGGCCAAGACTCTGTTCTCATTACTCCACCCACCTATGGCATGTACAAAGTGGCAGCAAATATCAACAATGTTGAAGTTCAGGAAGTTTTACTGAATGAAAAATTTCAGCTCCAGCCGGAGTCTATTATCGAGGAAGTAAATGAAAAAAGTAAACTGTTGTTTCTCTGCTCTCCAAATAATCCCACAGCGAATGATATGAAGCGAACCGACCTGCTTAAGCTGGTCGCAAAATTTAATGGAATTGTGGTAGTAGATGAGGCTTATATTGACTTCAGTCGGCAGGAATCGATGGCTCAGATGGTTCAGCAGTATCCAAACCTAGTTGTACTTCAAACATTTTCAAAAGCGTTTGGACTTGCCGGAATCAGATTGGGGATAGCCATCTCAAATCCTGATATCATCAACTACATGCTGCGTGTAAAAGCTCCTTATAATATCAATAAACTGACGGCCGATACTGCTATGAAAGTATTTGAAAATATGGAGCTGATGAAGTTCAATATAAATGCAATTAAGGATGAAAGGGACTACGTGGCTGAGCAGCTGAGTCTTAGCAGTGCCGTAACTAAAGTCTATCCTTCAGACGCTAATTTCGTCCTGTTCAAAATTGAGAATGCAAAGGAAGTTTATCAACAACTTGCTGAGCGAGGTGTCATAGTTCGTTATCGTGGAAATGAACCGCTCTGTGAAGATTGCCTGCGTATAACAATCGGTATGCCGGACGAAAATGTAAAATTCTTAAAGGCTCTTAAAGAAATTGTAGGCTAACAATATTAAACCACACAATATTATGGTCATTCTGGTAGAATCATCAGCACTTAAAGGTAGCAATGAGTCATTACTCGCTCCGGGAGCAGTCTATGGGTTAGGATATTTAAGGGAACACGGACACGAGATTGCCTGGAGCAGCTCAGCTCTGACTGAACCCCAAATAAACCTGCTTGAAAATGAAAACTTTCAAGCAGTAAAAACCAAAGATGGTGCTGATGCAATCATAACCCGATCCGAAAACTTGTTGCAGTTTCAGAAGGATGGTGAAGTTCTAAGCCAATCAGAATCATGGACAGAGCTGGTGCACCGGGTTCTTTTTCCATCCAGAATAGCGGAGATCAGTCGAACCACTAAAGAGACGGAAATCCACATAAATATCAACCTTGACGGAAGCGGGAAAAGTAATATTAATACCGGCCTGAATTTTTTTGATCACATGCTGGACCAAATTGCCAAACACGGTTTGATTGATCTTGAATTAACCTGCAAAGGTGATCTGGAAGTAGATGAACACCACACGATAGAAGATACAGCTATTGCACTGGGGCAAGCCATCAGCAAAGCTGTGTCGACCAATAAAGCCGGGATTCAGCGCTACGGCTTTGTATTGCCAATGGACGAAGCTCAGGCAACGGTCGCCATCGACCTTTCCGACCGACCCTACCTGGAGTATAATGTTGATTTAAAGCGTGAATACGTAGGTGATTTTCCTACCGAAATGTTAGAACACTTTTATTATACCCTGGCCATGAACGCAAAGGCAACCCTGCATGTTACCGCTAACGGAAAAAATGATCATCACATCATTGAAGCTACTTTCAAAGGTTTTGCCAGAGCCCTGCGTTTTGCCATAACTCGAAGTGAGCGTACCAGGGGCATCCTCCCTTCAACAAAAGGCACTATTTAACCCAATTTAAACTTTTTAGAAGCACCCAGAACGTTGATAGGAATTATTAAATATCAGGCCGGAAATCTGGCCTCCGTTGCAAATGCGCTTGAACGACTTAACGCAGACTATTTCATCTCTGATAATCAAAAAGAGCTGGACAGGGCGGACGGAATTATCTTTCCCGGGGTTGGACATGCCGGAGCCGCAATGGACGACCTGCGCTCACGAGATCTGGATGTATGGTTGAAATGTACCAAAAAACCGGTGTTAGGCATCTGTCTTGGCATGCAGCTTCTTTACGAATCTTCGGAAGAAGGTGCCAGTGATACGCTCGGACTGATACCCGGTAAACTGAAAAAGTTTGACGCTTCTAAAGCAAAAGTCCCCCACATGGGTTGGAACCGGTTTGAACCCAAAAAAGACCATCCGCTAATCAAAGATATCGACAATAAGCACTTTCTTTATTACGTGCATGGTTATTATGCTCCTGCCAACGAGTATACACTTGCAACCTGCAAATACATCAAAGATTTCTGTGCGGTTGTGTCAAAAGATAATTTTATGGGAGTGCAGTTTCACCCTGAAAAATCAGGTACCGTAGGTTCACTTCTCCTTCAGAATTTTTTGGATATTGTAGAAAAGTCTGCTCAAAAAACTACCTGATTTTTTAAACGTCGGTTTTCTGATTCGGCCATCTGTATAATTTCTTACCTTTGAGCATACTTCATCATTTAATTCAACTATCATTTTATATGAATATCATTCCCGCAATAGACCTACTTGACGGACAGGTTGTGCGACTGCTAAAAGGAGATTACAATAAAAAAACAGTTTACAATCACAATCCCATTGAAGAAGCAGCCAAGTTTAAGACAGCAGGATTTGATCACATCCATGTTGTAGACTTAAATGGAGCAAAAAATGGTTCATTTAAAAACCTTCCGATTATAAAGACCATCATTAACCAACTGGAATTAACGGTTCAAACCGGTGGCGGCGTTCGTTCCCAGGAAGACATTCAGAAACTTTTGGATGCGGGGTTGAGTGGAATCATCTGTTCCTCCATGGCTGTAAAAAAAACCGATGAGTTTTTAGCTGCCATTCGAAACAATCCCGACGAAATTATTCTTGGGCTTGATCTAAAAGATGGTAAAATGGCCTACGGCGGCTGGCTTGAAACTTCCGATAAACCGATTGAAGATTTTTTAAACCCGATGATTGAAGCCGGTTTAAATAAAGTATTAAGCACAGACATCGCCAGAGATGGAATGTTAACCGGCCCAAATTTTGACATGTACAGCAATCTTCAAAATCGCTTTCCGGAAGTCAAGTGGATTGCTTCCGGTGGAGTTTCCAATTTGCAAGATCTCATTCAGCTCAATAGTATTGGGGTAGATGGAGTTGTAGTAGGTAAAGCCTATTACGAAGGACACATCGGGTTGGATGACATGGGGCACCTTCACTCATCAAATTCATAACGTGAATTGACAATCATTTTCACTATTTTTTACAGCTGATTAACTCCTTACGTTCGATATGCTTACAAAACGAATCATCCCCTGCCTGGATATCAAAGACGGCCGAACCGTTAAAGGGGTGAACTTTGTCGGGTTGCGAGATGCCGGTGATCCTGTTGAGCTGGCTCAGCGTTATACGGAAGAGGGTGCTGATGAATTGGTTTTTCTCGACATTACAGCTACCAAAGAGAAACGACGAACATTAGTTCATTTGGTAAAAGAGATTGCGGCTCACATCAACATTCCATTTACAGTTGGAGGCGGTATTAAAACCGTTGAAGAGATTGAAGAAATCTTAAAAGCAGGAGCAGATAAGGTATCCTTGAACAGTGCCATTGTCCGTGATCCCGATTTAATTACCCGAGCTTCTGACGCATTCGGTTCGCAAGCAATTGTGGCCGCTGTTGATGCCAAAAAAGTTGGGGATCACTGGGAAGTATTTGTTAAAGGCGGTTCTGAACCGACCGGATTGGATGCCATTGAGTGGATCAAAAAAACGGAAGAACTCGGTGCCGGGGAAATACTGCTCACCAGCATGGACCGCGATGGGACAAAATCAGGCTTCGACAACGAGCTTCTTAAAGTTGTTAATGAAAATGTTACTATTCCGGTTATTGCCAGTGGTGGTGCCGGAACCACACAGCACTGTATCGATGCCGTAAAAAATGGAAAAGCAGATGCTGTTTTAGCTGCAAGTATCTTTCACTTCAGAGAAATTGAGATTTCTGAACTGAAACAGAAAATGGCTGAAAATGGTATCGAAGTAAGAATATTGAATTGACTACATAAACTGAATTAAACGAATGGCTAAGCAAGAAATCGAATTTCTCTACGACTTGGAACGAGTACTCTTAGAACGAAAAAAAGAACTACCCAAGGGCTCCTATTCAACACGGCTTTTTAAAAAGGGGATTGACAAAATTGCCCAAAAACTAGGCGAAGAAGCTGTAGAAACAATCATCGCTTCCAAAAACAAGAAAGACTCTGAAGTAATCTACGAATCAGCAGATCTGATCTATCACCTGATGGTACTTCTCGTAGAAAGAGATATCTCCCTTGACACAGTACTGCAGGAACTTATTGTACGAAGTAAAAAATAGTCCTGAGATTTGAGTCTTGAGATGTGAGATATATTCTCACGACTCACGACTCAAGACTCATGACTCATATCTACTAGTTTGCGGGATAAACGTAATTCGCTTCGAAACTGAGCGGAATTCCAATCCACCAGTAGAGCAGCAAGAAGATTGTCCAGACGACCAGGAAGATAATAGAATAAGGAAGCATCATGGAAATGAGCGTTCCAATTCCCGTTTTCTTCACATATCTCTGACAGAATACAACCACAAGAGGGAAGTATGGAAGAAGCGGTGTGATAATGTTCGACACTGAATCTCCTACACGATAAGCTGCCTGAGTTAAGTCAGGAGAGATTCCTAATTGCATGAGCATCGGAACAAATATTGGAGCAATGAGCGCCCATTTTGCCGAAGCTGAACCTACAAGGATATTCACAAAAGCACTCAGAAACACGATTCCCACAATGGTGATCTGTCCCGGCAGGGCAAGAGACTGAAGGAAATTTGCCCCTTTCAGCGCTATCAAAAGTCCAATATTTGATTTAGCAAATGCATCAATAAAGAGTGCACAGAAGAAGGCCATTACAACATAATACCCCATGCTTTCCATCGATTTAGTCATGTTGTCGATCATGTCCTTCGAACTCTTATACTTTCCGGAAGCGTAACCGTACACAACACCCGGAATCAGCAGCAGAATAAAAATGAGTGGTACAATTGCCTGCATCAGCGGTGCATTAAAGGAGAAGAGTGAACTCACTTCGGGATTGTCCCAATTTGGATCACGCAATGAAGAGCCTTCAGGCCACGCCCATATGAACAAGCCAATCAGACCTAGAATCATGGCTGCAAAACCAAACCAGAATGCCCGGCTCTCTTTATCTGTAACATCTTCCATTTGAGGCATTTCGTCCTCGTCGCCATCAACTTTTATTCCTTCAAGCCGAGGCTCTACAATTTTATCTGTGATGTACCAACCTACGGAGACAATCAAAATACTGGAGAGAGCGGTAAAGTAAATGTTATTGAGCGGATTTAGCATAATTTCGGGATCCAAAATTCTTGCCGCTTCCAATGTAAAACTCATTAAGAGAGGATCAATAGCCGATGGGATGAAGTTTGCCGAAAATCCTCCACTCACTCCGGCAAAAGCTGCAGCTATACCGGCCAGCGGGTGCCTTCCGGCAGCATAGAAAATCACACCTCCAAGTGGAATTACGAGTACGTAACCGGCATCAGCGGCCGTATGACTCACAATCGCGATTAAAATCAGCATTGGGGTTAACAGCGACTTTGGTGTAAAGCCAAGAAGCTTTTTCAGACCGGCGTCTATCCAGCCGGAGTGCTCTGCTACACCAACGCCCAGCATCGCTACCAGCACAATACCAAGCGGAGCAAATAGCACAAATGTCTCAATCATGTTCGCCAGAAAAGAGGCTAAATTTTCTCCGGTAAGCATATTTTGAACATTCAATGCTTCCCCTGTTCGGGGGTGAACTTCACCAAAATCGATAGGCGAAAGAAGTGCAGAAAATACCCACACAATCACCAATAGTAAAAAGAAGAGCATTGCCGGGTCGGGAAGTTTATTCCCCGCCTTTTCAATGAAATTCAGAAATTTGTCAAATAATGAGCCCCTTCCTTCAGATTCAGGGACTTCATCCTCGTTTATTTTCTTTTCGTCAGCCACTTTAACTTGTTTTAGTTAATGTTTGAACCATCAGTTGAAGAAAATACGAGATTCGAACCTCTATGCAAGAAGAAATGAGTAATCTATATCAAATTTACCTACCGGCTAAGATGGATCATCCATCCGTAACACAACCCTCACTCGCTGTCGAAACCAACTTGGAATACTTGTAGAGTGCACCGCTAAGGTAATTTAGCTCCGGGACTTTCCAGGACTTACGGCGGGTGTCGAGTTCTTCATCCGAGATATCTACATTCAGAATCCGTTCTTCGGCATCGATGGTAATGGTATCTCCGTTTTTTAACAGTCCAATTGCCCCGCCAAGCTGAGCTTCCGGTGTTACGTGGCCGATCACGAAACCATGTGTACCGCCTGAGAAGCGTCCGTCGGTTATCAACGCCACATCATTACCGAGCCCTGCGCCCATTATGGCTGCTGTGATAGAGAGCATCTCGCGCATGCCGGGGCCGCCTTTCGGTCCTTCATACCGTATCACAACCACATTCCCCTTTCCTACCTTACCGCTACGAATTCCCTCAAGAGCGTCTTCCTCCGATTCAAAAACCACGGCAGGGCCTGAAAAACGGGTTCCCTCTTTTCCGGTGATCTTGGCCACACTTCCTTCAGGAGATAGATTTCCGTAAAGAATCTGAAGATGCCCTGTTTTCTTTACGGGGTTAGATATTGGATGAATAACCTTTTGCTCTTCCAAAAGGCCCGGCAGTTTTTCAACATTTTCTGTAAGTGTTTTACCGGACACAGTCATACAATCTCCTTTCAAATAACCCTCTTTTAAAAGCAGTTTTTGCACCGCAGGTACTCCACCCACGTTATATAGATCCTCCATCACATACTTGCCACTCGGTTTGAGATCAGCCAGGAATGGCGTCCGGTCGCTTACAGCCTGAAAGTCATCAATTGTAAACTCCACTCCGGCTGCATGAGCAATGGCAAGCATATGCATTACGGCGTTTGTTGAACCACCCAGGGCAATGATCATGGCAACTGCATTTTCCATTGAATCCTTCGTAATAATATCTTTTGGTTTAATATCCTTTTCCAAAAGGGTCCGAATCACAGCTCCTGCTTTTTCACACTCTTGAATTTTTTGATCATGCGTGGCAGGTATCGAAGAGCTGTAAGGCAAGCTCATTCCCAATGTTTCAATGGCTGATGCCATGGTGTTGGCCGTGTACATTCCTCCACAGGCACCGGCTCCGGGGCAGGCATGCTTCAGTACGTTATTCATCTGTTTTTCATCAATCTCTTCTGATAAAAATTTCCCATAAGACTCAAACGCCGACACAATATCCAACTTCTCCCCATTTAAGTTTCCGGGTCGTATAGTCCCGCCATACACCATAATTGAAGGCCGGTTCACTCTTGCCATCGCCATTACGGCACCGGGCATATTTTTATCACATCCCACTACCGAAATATTGGCATCGTACCACTGAGCATTCATTACCGTTTCGATCGAGTCGGCAATAATATCACGAGAAGGAAGAGAGAATTTCATTCCCTGTGTCCCCATCGAAATACCGTCGCTCACACCGATGGAATGAAATACAAAACCGACCATTTCATTTGCCCAAACTCCCTTCTTTACAATATCAGCCAAACCGTTCAGATGCATGTTGCACGGATTGCCGTCCCAGCCGGTACTTGCAATCCCAATTTGAGCCTTTTTCATATCATCCTCGCTCAAGCCGGTGGCATAAAGCATTGCTTTGGATCCGACCTGCGACTGACTTTCGGTTAATCGTGAGCTAAATTTGTTGATTTTTTGGGCCATTTTGGTACCACTTTTTTAGTTGTTTAAAGACAATAACTTACACGTCTATTTTTAGATACATGGAAGCGCTTTTCAATAATCTATTATTTCGTCTATATGATATTCAAAGATTTATTTAAAAAAAATCTTGACTTGTGTGAGTTGGTTGTATAGGTTTTTTGGAGCGATAAACAATCACAAACAAATTCGTTTGAATTCACAACAATCACATAGCGTTTCTACTGCTCTTCTTCGGGAAGATGCCATGGGCGTGATTGCTGTCTTCAATTTGATATTTGTGCTACTAGCAACTCTACCTGTTATCGCTTTAAGTGCTTTGATCATTTCTATTAGCACTTTAGATATTATTATCAGCCTACTGCTGATTATTCTATCTATTCTAATTTCTGGCATTCTAATTCTAAACCTAATTATTAGATAACCCACCCAGCCAGAGGTTAGAAACCAAATCCAAACATCGCGATTTATTTTTTCCTCTGGCGGGTAAAGTATACCCGTGAGTAAAAAATGAAATCAACCCATTCAACATCTTCCGCAAATACGAATACTCAACAGCCATCACTCAAAACAGTTGGGAAGCCACAAAGCCAGCCCCATAACGGTGCCGAAATCCTGATTAAAACCCTGACTGACCTTGGGGTTGATACTCTTTTTGGATATCCCGGTGGTGCTGTTCTTCCGGTTTATGACACACTTTTCGATAACCATGACCTGAATCACATTTTGATCCGCCATGAACAGGCCGGCACCCATGCCGCCGATGGATATGCACGGGCGACTGGAAAGCCCGGCGTGGTTTTGGCCACCTCAGGACCGGGCGGGACAAACACAGTAACCGGAATCGCCACTGCTATGATGGATTCGATTCCACTTGTAGTTTTTACCGGACAGGTACCCACAGGCGTAATCGGAAACGATGCCTTTCAGGAAGCGGACATCGTGGGTATTACCCGTCCCATTACGAAACAAAACTATTTGGTAAGAGATGTAAATGAGCTGGAAGATGTAGTTCGTGAGGCGTTTCACATTGCAACCAATGGCAGGCCGGGGCCTGTATTAGTCGACTTACCAAAGGACATGCTGAATACCAAAAGTCGTTATTCGGGTTTGAAAAAGGTTGAGATCCCCAGTTTTAAGCCTCATACAAACGGCCATCATCCGCAGATTGCAAAAGCTGCCGAAATGCTAAGTAACGCTAAAAAACCATTGCTCTATGTGGGTGGGGGCGCAATTTCCGGCGAGGCGTGGGAAGAAGTCACAACCATGGCCGAACGCCTGAACGTCCCTGTCACAACCACACTGATGGGACTCGGTGCTTTTCCGGAGAGTAAATCGCAATCGCTCGGAATGCTGGGAATGCACGGAACCTGGTATGCGAACATGGCGATGACAGAGTGTGATGTACTGGTTGCAGTAGGTGCACGTTTTGACGACCGAGTGACAGGCAGACTGAACGGATTCTCTCAAAAATCACGAAAAATACACATCGATATCGACCCTTCATGCATTGGTAAGAATGTAGCCGTTGAGGTACCCATTGTAGGAGATGTTAAAAATGTAATTCCCGCCATCGACAATCTTGCCAATCCACCAGAAGTCGATGAGTGGTGGAATACAATACATAAATGGAAGGAAGAGCATCCACTAAAGGTGCCTCAGGCAGACGACAGAATTTATCCCCAGCATATGGTTAAAATGATTTCGGAAATCACCAATGGTGATGCCATTGTGGTGACCGATGTTGGTCAGCATCAGATGTGGGCAGCTCAACACTACAAATATAATCACCCCCGGTCGTGGATTTCATCCGGCGGTCTCGGAACAATGGGGTATGGATTTCCTGCCGCTATTGGAGCCGCGCTGGCCCAACCCGATCGTGACGTCGTTTGCATTACCGGAGACGGCGGTTTCCAGATGTGCTCATTTGAACTGGCTACTGCCGTTGAATACAAGATTCCGGTCAAGATTGCCATTATGAATAATAACTGCCTTGGCATGGTTCGTCAATGGCAGCAGCTCTTCTTCGAAAACCGAACCAGCTATTCCGTATTTGGCAAGAACAACCCCGACTTTGTGAAAATGGCGGAGGCCTACGGAGCTGTAGGAATGCGTGCTACCTACCCTGATCAGATGCAGGATGTTTTGAAAAAAGCCATGGCCATTAAAAAAGGTCCCGTCTTGATGGATTTCAGCGTAATTGAAACTGAAAACTGCTACCCCATGGTGCCATCCGGAGCTGCACTAAATGAAATGGTAGAGTCAGATGAGGAGTGTAAATAATTATGGCTGTAACCACGAATAGCATCAGCGCCAAGCATACACTCACCGTACTGGTAAAACATAACCTGAACACATTTTCCAGAATCATTGGAATATTCAGTGGAAAAGGGTTCGAGCTGGACAGCGTAACATTTGCCGCCGAAGCTGAACCCGGAATGGCAAGGATTACCATTACAACACACGGTGATGAACATACTGTGGAGCAGATCAACAAGCATCTGCATAATGTAGTTGATGTACATAAAGTCACAAATCTGACACATAAAAAGTGTATTGAACGCGAACTGGCCATCGTGAAAGTATCCACAGCGAAAGCCGGCCGTCCTGAGATTATGCTGATTGCACAGGCCTTCAAGGCCAAAGTAATCGACATAACCAACGACAAACTGGCCCTGGAAGTAACCGGCAATACTGACAAGGTAGATGCCATGATCGCAGTCATGAAACCGTATGGCATTACTGAGATGTCGAGAACCGGAAGCGTAGCTCTCAAACGAGAGTTCCAGGGAGCGGTGAATATTAATTGATTTAATGATGATGACATGAATCAGAAAGTCTCCCCTTCAGGGGAGTGTGGCGTAAGCCGCGAGGGGTGTTAACGGGGCCTTGATCTGAATCAGATCTTAATTCAGATCTCTTCGCCTTATCGAACATCCCCCTTCAAAGGAGGACTTTTAACTCAACCCATTTAAAGCATAACAAACACAACAAAAGATAAAATGAAAGCAACAACATATTATAACGGCGACGCCAATTTGAATCATCTCTCAGGAAAAACAGTAGCAGTGATCGGTTACGGAAGTCAGGGCCATGCTCATGCCCGGAACCTAAGCGACAGCGGAGTAAATGTCGTGGTTGGTCTAAGAAAGGAGAGCTCTTCCTGGAGCGCCGCTGAAAATGCCGGCCTTACCGTAATGGAAACAGCTGAAGCAGCCAAGGCAGGTGATATAGTTATGGTACTCATTCCCGATCAGCATCAAGGTGATGTATATCAATCCGACATTGCCCCTAACATGGAGGCGGGTCAGGCTTTGATGTTTGCACACGGTTTCAATGTCCATTTCGGACAAATTAAACCACTCGAAGATGTAGACGTATTTATGGTTGCTCCAAAAGGACCCGGCCACCTGGTTCGAAGAGTATATACTGAAGGTTCAGGAGTTCCCTGCCTGTTTGCCGTATACCAGGATGCTACCGGAACAGCAAAAGAAACTGCACTAGCTTATGCAAAAGCTATCGGCGGAACCCGCGCAGGGGTGTTGGAAACAACCTTTAAAGAGGAGACCGAAACTGATCTTTTTGGAGAACAAGCTGTACTCTGCGGTGGTGCGTCCGAACTGGTCAAAACCGGATTTGAGGTCCTGGTAGAAGCCGGATATCAGCCCGAAATTGCCTACTTCGAGTGCCTTCATGAATTGAAGCTAATCGTCGACCTGTTGTACGAGGGGGGTATTGAGCGAATGTATTACTCCGTAAGCGACACAGCCGAATATGGCGGACTATCACGCGGAACACGTGTCGTGGATAATGAGACCAAAAAACGGATGAAATCCATCCTGGAGGAAGTTCAAAAAGGTGAGTTTGCCGATGAGTGGATGAAAGAAAACAGTGATGGACTGCCAAATCTTAGAAAAATGAGGAGTACCCTTGGTGACCACAAAATTGAAAAAGTTGGTAAAGAACTCAGGTCCATGATGAACTGGATTCCCGGTAACAAAGAACAGACCCACGAACCGGAACCGGCGGAATGATAGGAATCGGTCAAAGTCTCACAATCCCCTCTTGAGAGGGGATAGATCCGTGAGCGTTTAGCGAACGGGTCAGGTGGTGTGTTGAATAGGGCAAAAACCCTGAAGATGAACACACCCCTCGCTCAGCGAACAGCGCTTTGCGCTTTCGTTTTCACATTCCCCTCTCGAGAGGGGACTTCTGAAACCCGAATTTGAATAAAAACACCAAACATAATTTATCCCCAATATCTCATTATAAAGTCCCCCTTCTTTACGCACTCGTAGAGAGGGGGCAGGGGGTGAGTCAAAAACATAACCTATGTCTAAAACCATTCAAATATTCGATACAACTCTTCGCGATGGAACCCAGGGCGAAAAAGTCTCTTTTTCAGCCGAGGATAAGTTCCGAATCGCTAAACGGTTGGATGAGTTTGGTGTACACTATATCGAGGGTGGCTGGCCCGGTTCAAACCCGAAAGACATGGCGTTCTTCAGCAAAACCAAAACGCATACTTTTAGAAATGCAAAAATTGTCGCTTTTGGGAGTACTTATCGGGCCGGTAACTCACCCGATGAGGACCCCAATCTGAACGCTTTGATCGAAGCAGAAACACCGACGGTATCAATTTTTGGAAAATCGTGGCTGCTTCACGTTTCGAAAGCTCTCCATATTAAACCGGAGGAGAATCTTGCCCTCATTTCAGGCTCTATAGAATATCTGAAACGGTTTGACAAAGAGGTGATTTATGATGCAGAGCACTTTTTTGACGGATATAAGGATAATCCAGAATATGCCATCTCCACATTGAAGGCTGCGGAAAAAGCAGGTGCCGATATTCTTGTTCTTTGTGATACAAACGGCGGTACCCTCACACACGAGATCTCTGAAATTGTGACGGAGGTGGCTCAAGAAGTAAATACCCCGCTCGGAATTCATACTCACAATGATTGTGAGCTGGCTGTAGCCAATTCATTGGCAGCTATTGAAGCAGGAGCTATACATGTACAGGGGACAGTTAACGGATATGGGGAGCGATGCGGAAATGCCAACCTCTGTTCAATAATTCCCACCCTTCAGCTGAAGATGGGTTACACTTGTGTTTCTTCAGATAAACTAAAGCATCTCATCACCCTCTCAAAATTTGTGAGTGAACTGGGCAATTTGAGCCCCGACCATAAACAGCCGTTTGTTGGGCGAAGCGCATTTGCACACAAAGGTGGTATACATGTAAGTGCAGTAATTAAAAATGAGCAGACATACGAACACATACACCCTGAACTTGTAGGCAATAAACGCAGGGTATTGGTCTCTGATCTTTCAGGTAAAAGTAATGTTTGCTACAAATCAGATGAGCTTGGCCTTGATGTGGATAAATACTCCAAAGAAAGCTCTGAAATCGTCCAACAACTCAAAGAGCTTGAAAACCAAGGGTATCAGTTTGAAGCGGCAGAAGCATCATTCGAACTGCTTGTCAAACAGATGACCAACAGCGCTCCGGACTTTTTCTCACTGGAAGGATTCCGAATTATCATGGAGCGTGATGCCAGCGGAAAATCCCGATCTGAAGCAACCATTCGAGTAAAAGTTAACGGCCAGATTGAACACAGTGCAGCAGAAGGAAACGGCCCCGTTCACGCTCTTGATGCCGCTCTTCGGAAAGCGCTGAGGGAATTCTATCCGGAAATCACCTCTATGAAACTTCAAGACTATAAAGTACGGGTGCTAAATGAGAAAGATGGCACAGGTGCACGCGTTCGGGTTCTCATCGACTCCTCAAAAGATGCAGCCACATGGGGCACCGTGGGAGTTTCAGAAAATATAATCGATGCAAGCTGGCAGGCTCTCACCGATGGAATTACCTATTACCTGATGAACCAAAACAGTAAACCGAAGAACCTTAATTCATTGAACGAAAGTGAAATTTTAATAGGCTAAACATCTCCCCTTGAGGGGAGTACGGTTTAAGCCGGGAGGGGTGTAATACCCTCATACATCCCCTTATCAAACCAACAATAAACAATCAGAATAATGGACAATCACATAAAAATCTTTGACACTACGCTTCGAGATGGCGAACAGTCGCCGGGATACAGTATGAACCAGAAAGAAAAACTCCGTCTGGCTCTGCAGCTCGAAAAACTGGGTGTTGATGTGATTGAAGCCGGTTTCCCGATTGCATCAGACGGTGATTTTGAAACAGTACGTAAAATTGGAAAAGTTATCAAAGAAAGCAGTGTTGCAGCTCTTTGCCGCACCCGCAATATCGACCTTGAACAAGCAGTTGCTTCACTTGAATTCGCTAATAAACCGCGTGTCCACACCTTTATTGCAACCAGCGATATACACATGAAGTACAAACTTCAAAAGTCGCGCGATGAAGTGCTCGAATCTGCCGTACAAGCGGTAGAATATGCAAAAAAACATGTGGACGATGTGGAATTCTCAGCTGAGGATGCCTCGCGAAGCAACCCTGATTTTTTGATTGATATTTTCACAGCCGTAATTGAAGCAGGCGCCACAACCATTAATGTCCCCGATACGGTTGGATATGCCATGCCCTGGGAATACGGTCAGCTGATTAAAACACTGAAAGAACGCATTCCAAATATTGAGGAAGCCACTATTAGCGTGCACTGTCACAACGATCTTGGTGTAGGAGTTGCAAACTCATTGATGGCCATACGGAATGGTGCTCGTCAGGTTGAATGTACCGTAAATGGAATTGGAGAACGGGCGGGAAATGCCTCTCTCGAAGAGCTGGTGATGGCGCTCGTAACCCGAAAAAACATCATGGATTATACCACATCGGTAAACACCCAAGAAATTTTCCCATCAAGCCAGCTCCTTGCCCAGATTACAGGTAAGGGGGTTCAGCCCAACAAAGCCATTGTCGGCGAAAATGCATTCGCTCACGAAGCGGGGATTCACCAGCACGGTGTTCTGAAAAATCCTCTTACTTATGAAATTATGACCCCGGAATCTGTCGGTCTCACATGCAATAAAATTGTAATTGGAAAGCATTCTGGGCGATTTGCTCTCTGCAAAAAACTTGAAGAACTCGGCTACCACCTCAACAAAGAAGATTTGAACAGGGTATATCTGAAAGTGACAAAAGTTGCCGACGAAAAGAAAGTGGTGGAAGAGCAAGATCTAATATCCATCATGTCTGTGATGAACGATCTGCCTGCTCAGCAACCACAATCAATGGCTTCCGGTGGATGACCAATTGATAACAAACATTTTTTAAATAAAACAACAAATCAAAAAAAACTACTGCAACCATGGGAATGACACTCACTGAAAAAATTCTTGCCAATCACAGCGGACGAGATCGGGTCGTACCCGGCGAAAGTGTTTGGGTAGATGTAGACGTATTAATGACGCACGACGTTTGTGGCCCTCCTGCTATCTCTATTTTCCACAGGGAGTTTGGGGATGATGCCAAAGTTTGGGACAAAGATAAGCTTGTCATCATACCCGACCACTATATCTTCACCAACGACAAATATGCTAACCGTAATGTAGATGTACTTCGGGCATTTTCTGCAGAACAGGACTTACCGCATTTTTATGATGTGGGTACCGACCGTTACAAGGGAGTTTGCCACGTAGCACTTCCCGAAGAGGGCTTTACCCGACCGGGCGAAGTATTGTTTGGAACCGATTCTCATACCTGCACGGCCGGAGCTTTTGGGCAGTTTGCAACCGGAATCGGAAATACGGATGCTGCTTTTATTATGGGTACCGGTAAACTTTGGGTGAAAGTACCCGAAACGATGCGCTTTGTTTTCGAAGGCACCTCTTTGCCTCCTTATCTGATGGCTAAAGATATCATCCTTAAAATTATCGGTGATATCGGAGTGGATGGGGCAACCTACAGAACCATGGAATTTGCGGGACAAGGAATTGAAGTTCTTACGATGGAAGACCGCATGACCCTGACCAATATGGCGATTGAGGCAGGTGGAAAGAATGGAGTAGTAGAACCGGATGCAGTAACCGAGGAGTACGTAAAAGCACGCACCGATAAACCGTTTGAAACCTTTCGCAGTGATCCTGACGCCAACTATTTCAGTGAACATTTTTACAACCTTGAAGAGCTGGTGCCTATGGTTGCAAAACCACACAGTCCCGATAATAAAGCCACCGCAGAAGAGCTTGAAGGTGTAAAATTGGATCGTGCATATATCGGTTCGTGTACCGGTGGCAAGCTCTCTGACTTTGTTGCAGCCGCTGAAATTATCCGAGGTCATCAATTGAAAATCGACACTTATATCGTACCGGCCACCACAGAAATCGCCCGTGGGTTGGAAACCGAAACCCTGCTCGGCACCCCACTGATCGAGATCTTTAAAGAGGCTGGCTGCAAGATCGGAAATGCTTCATGTGCTGCTTGTTTAGGCGGCCCGTCAGACACCTTTGGGCGTCTGAATAAAGAGGAGGTCTGCATTTCATCCACTAACCGGAACTACCCGGGACGGATGGGGTCAAAGGCTGCTCAGGTCTACCTTGCTTCTCCATACACCGTTGCAGCATCAGCAGTAACCGGGGTAATTACCGATCCCAGAGTTTTTATACAGGAGACGGTGATATGATGATGTTCAGGATTCAGGGCGAAGAATACATCCCCTCTTGAGAGGGGATAGATCCGTGAGCGTTCTGCGAACGGAGCAGGGGTGTGTCGAGTAGGATTCGGAGATCTGAAACGGTACACACCCCTCGCTTGACGAAACGCGCTTCGCACTTTCATCTTCACTTTTCTCCTCTCTAGAGGGGACTTTTTACACTACTATTTAATTCAACTAAACTCAACATCATGACAAAAAAACCAACATCCATTAAAGGAAAAGCTTTCGTACTTGGAAAAAACGTTGACACCGATCAGATCATCCCGGCCGCTCACCTGGTTTACAGCCTGAGCGATCCGGAAGAGCGGAAGCTGTATGGGAAATATGCCCTCTCGGGAGTGCCGGCACCTGAGTCGGGGTTGCCGAATGGAAACATTCCGCTGACCAAGGAAGGGGCAACCGAGAGCGAATTCAGTATTATTGTGGCCAGTGACAATTTCGGATGTGGCTCCTCTCGTGAACACGCACCCGCTTGCCTTGAAATAGCCGGGATCAAAGCTATTGTCTCCCCTTCCTATGCTCGGATTTTTTATCGTAATTCTGTCGACGGTGGGTTTTTAACGCCATATGAAAGTGTAGAAGATCTCAGCAAAGAGGTTCACACAGGCGATCAGCTTGAGATTAATCCGGAAATACCGGCCCTAATTAATCACACTCAGGGGAAAACTTACGAACTGAATTCCTTGGGAAGTGTTGCCGACATCGTTCACGCCGGCGGAATCTTTGCCTATGCAAGAAAGACAGGAATGGTACCACAATAGTTTGATGAAAAAGTCTCCCTTCGAGGGGAGTGCCCCGACAGCTGTCGGGGTGAAGGGTGTTCCCAAAGCATAAATTTGATCCATAACCATGTAAACTTCGTGTGCCTTAGTGACATCGTGGCAAGAATTACCCAACACCTTTTCCGATAGAAATCCAAGAATTCTTAAGATCAATCAGATACCCATGAAAGAAGCAACCATCATCACTCTCCCCGGTGACGGCATCGGGCCGGAAGTAACCGAAATAGCTGTAACCATATTAAAAGAAACCTGCCGTGCATATAATTTAGAGATCAACACCATCGAAAGAAACTTTGGAGGCATCGGGTACGACCGCGATGGCGAACCCGTGACTGAAGAGACACTTGATCTCTGTAAAAAACACAAATTCGTGCTTCTGGGAGCTGTTGGCGGCCCAAAATGGGATGACCTCTGCGCCAATAAGCGCCCGGAAGCTGCTTTATTAAAACTCCGAAAGGAATTGGGAGTCTACGCAAATCTCCGGCCAATACAAGTTTTCCCTGATCTTGCCGGTTCTTCCACCCTGAAAGAAGAGATCATTTCAGGAACAGATATCCTGATTATGCGTGAACTCACCGGCGGCATCTATTTTGGAGAACCCAGACTAACCTCAGAAGAAAACGGGGATCCATTTTCAGTTGATACGATGAAGTACAGTCGGTTGGAGGTTCAGCGAATCGCAAGAAAAGCATTCGATGCGGCACGTTTGCGTGATAAACGAGTCTTATCTGTAGATAAAGCCAACGTACTGGAGAGTTCCAGAATGTGGAGGAAATCAGTCATTGAAGTATCCGAAGAGTATCCGGATATAGAGCTGTCCCACATGTTGGTTGATAACTGCGCCATGCAGCTGGTCCGCGATCCAAAGCAGTTCGACGTGATCGTAACCGGAAATCTTTTCGGTGATATCCTCAGTGATGAAGCTGCGATGCTGACCGGATCAATCGGAATGCTTCCATCGGCCAGTCTCGGTGAAACCAATGGGCTCTACGAACCTGTACATGGATCAGCGCCTGACATTGCCGGAAAGGATACGGCCAACCCACTGGCTGCTGTAGCATCAGCTGCACTCTTATGCCGGTATTCATTTGGCATGGAAGATGCCGCAAAAAAAATTGAATCATCAATAGAAACAGTATTGAAAGAAGGATATAGAACGGCCGACCTTTTCAGGGATGAACCGGAAACAAAACGTATCGGCACAAAGATGATGGGCGAACAGCTTCTAAAGGTACTCCGCCAGGATATCAAATCGTCCGAAGTAACTATTGAAATATAAACTTTAAAGTCACTGCACTATTACAGAATCAGGATTAAGAATCGGCATCTTCATAAATTTTATAATGAAAATAGTGTTCAGGCCAACCTAAAAACCTGAGTTCGACACTGAGACAATGAACTCAAAAGTCCCCCTTAGCAAAGGGGGGATTGAGGGGGATGTTCATAAGATTTATGAAAAAACCCGATGGACACCACTCTACATTTCGTTTCACGTGTCGCTAACGCTCGAAGCCCCTTTTTTAAGGAGACTTCTTCATTGGTTTAAATAAGATTATTAATCGAACTGAGGTTAAAAAATAATTTTCCTCACTGTCGAAATCTTCAGCAGTAAATTACTCCACTCAAAGAGATTGGAAATTGCTTGTTAATTTTTGATAATTCCTTCTACCTTATTTTTAAATGACTCAAAGTTTCTCATCTTAGAAAAAGTTTTAAAGAACAAATTTCGAATACCGGTAAAACTATGGTTAATGATTTTATAAAAATCTTAAATAGGGATCTTAGTAGGCTAAGCACCGAGATTTCCGCTTTTGAGAAGGAAGAAAATCTTTGGAAAACTACCGGAAAGATCTCCAACAGCGCCGGTAATCTTGCCATTCACCTCATCGGAAATCTCAACTATTATATTGGTACAAAGATTGGTGACACAGGCTTTGAGCGCGACCGTCCTGCCGAGTTTAGCACCAAGTATGTACCCCGCGAACAAATACTTAACAAAATTGAAATGACCCGAGAAACTGTTTCATCTGTGTTGAACAATCTAGACGGCTCCCGGCTCAACGAAGAGTTTCCCGAAGCTCTGTTTGGTCATCCCATGACGTATAGTTTTTTTCTTGTACATCTCTCAGGCCATCTGATGTATCATTTAGGACAGATCAATTACCTAAGACGGACACTCGAAAAAGATTCCTGATCAAATAGAATTCCTGCATTTCTTTATAAAAGTAATTTTTCATCTACTTAGAACGTCTAATCGAATGATAGAGTGATTTTTTCTGTCTTGATGACAGGTTTCCATCTTCGATATTCTTACATATTTATTCAAAACTAAATTCTAAACTATGGACAAAACCTACTACAACCCCGAAGACCTCAAAAAGTTTGAAAAAGTAACCGATTTCCAGGAGAAGCTGGGGAAGAAATTTTTTGATTATTACGGCTCTGTTTTTGAAGAGGGAGCGTTAACCGCCCGCGAAAAATCACTCATTGCCCTGGCTGTTGCTCATACCATTCAGTGCCCATACTGTATTGATGCCTACACTGAAGACACTCTGGAAAAAGGGTGTTCTGAAGAGCAGATGATGGAAGCTGTTCACGTTGCGACGGCCATTCGTGGAGGAGCCTCACTTGTTCACAGCGTTCAAATGATGAACAAGGTGGACAAACTCAGTATGTAGTACTCAGATATGAGTCCTGAGAATTGAGATATGAGATATGAGATATGGGTTACTCCGAATTACTTAATCGCCTAATAATTCTCCCCTAAAAAGGGGAGAGACAGAGGGGTGTCAGATCTATTTAACGAAATATATTGAATTACACCCCTCACGGCTAACGCCGTACTCCCCTCAAGGGGAGATTTTTCACGTTTCACTTTTTCCTTTTCACTTATTTTCCAAAGAATTATGAAGTCCCTAATTGCACAAAGTCATTCACTATCTGATCCTTCCGTTCAGCTGGATGTAATTAACAATCACACCGAAAAAATTAAATCCCTCGATAAATTCGAAGAAAAACTGGAAGGCATTGGGCTCTTTCCGCTAAAGCCGACAGGAATTGAAATCTTTCAAATCAATGTGGGCTACATGTGTAATATGACCTGCAAGCACTGCCATGTAGATGCCGGCCCCGATCGACAGGAGATTATGACGAAGGAGACCCTTCAGTATTGTCTGGATGCATTAAAGGATTCTGACATCGAGACTGTAGACCTGACAGGTGGTGCACCCGAGATGAACCCGCATTTTCGCTGGTTTGTGGATAAAGTTTCAAAACTTGGAAAACACATTATCGTTCGGTCCAATCTTACCATTCTGGACACCCGGAAATTTGAGGATCTACCGCAGTTTATGGCCGACCGCGGAGTGGAGATCACCTGCTCCCTGCCATTTTACAGCAAGCGCAGAACCGATATACAGCGAGGCCAAGGTACCTACGACAAGTCAATGAAAGTTCTAAAATTGCTCAATAAAATTGGTTATGGGAAAGAGGATTCCGGGCTTTTACTGAACCTTGTTTATAATCCGGTGGGCGCATTTTTGCCGGGTGATCAGGAGAGTCTCAAACAGCAGTATAAAGAGCGCCTTTGGAAAGATCATGAGATTGTATTCAACGATCTGTTTACAATTACCAATCTGCCAATCAGCCGCTACCTCAATTTTCTGGTAGAGAGCGGGAATTTGGAGGAGTATATGGAAAAACTGATCAACGCGTTTAATCCTTCAGCAGCCATGGGCGTAATGTGCCGGAACACTATCTCCATTGGCTGGGACGGTTCGCTATATGATTGTGACTTCAACCAGATGCTGCAGATGAAAACCAATCACGGAGCACCGGATCATATCAAAGACTGGAACCTGGAAAAACTAAACAACCGGGAGATCCTTACCGATCAACACTGTTTTGGCTGCACAGCCGGGGCGGGAAGCAGTTGTGGTGGTGCTGTAACCTGATAGCTTATCAAGAATCATTAATGTATTCCATCAGATTCAGATTTTTATTCTTCCGGCAGCCGGTTTAAAATCTGGCCCGAAATCTGAAGCAGTTCAATTTCAGACAGTTTTGCCTCCACTCGCTGCGAAATGAGAGCCTGACGTGTTTCAAGAAGATTGAGCTGAGCTTCCCTGAAGTCCGTATTCGAAACCTGCCCCTGCTCAAAAGCCATCTGAGTTCTTTCAAAATTCAGTTCTGCCGTTTCAACATTTAATTGCTGCTTTTCCAATAGATAGAGATTGGAATTGTAGGTTTCATAAGCGTTTAAAAGTGCACTTTCAATCTCCTTCTCAGTAAGCCGTCGCTGCTCCTCACTATTTTTTACCCGGATTTTATCATTTTGAACCGAGATATTTCGCCTGAATCCGTCAAATATTGGGAAGCTAAAAGTAATACCGGCATTGAAACCATCCGTCTCCTGGAATGTAAATTGTCCCGCATCGCTCTCCAGCCTGTTGTAGTTATAGCTTGCATTGGTCGATATCTGAGGATAGCGACCGGACTGTGTCTCCCGAAGCTGAAGTTTTGCCTGCTCCAGCTCAATGGTGGCAGACCGTAAACTGGCATTATTGGAAACTGATTTGACGAGTAAATCATCCAGAGATAGTTGTTGGTCCAGATCAAATTCCTGCTGAACCATAACATCTCCGGAAGGATTGTCGCCCAACAAAACCTGTAAATTGCGTTTGGCCCGATTCAGGTTCACTTCGGTTTCAACCACCCGAACACTATCCTGATTCAAATTCACCTCCGCGTTCAGCACATCCACCCGGGACCCTCCGCCTGCATCAAAATTTTCCTTTGCACGGAGATATCGTTCATTGGAGATCTCAACGGCCTCCTGCGTTACATCCAGAAGCTGAGCCTGTGTACTTACTTCAAGATATCTTTGAATTACTTCAAGAAGTGTTGCCTCAATTTCAGATCTGCTTTGAACTTCACTCAAATCACGCCCCCTTTCAAGTGACTGAAGCCGGTATCTGTTGCCGAACCCATCAAATAGCACCCATTCCAGATCAAGACTCGCATTAAACTGCTTTGAGCGACTCCCATCGACATCCTGCCCTTGTTGATTTGCAAACTCCAACCGTGAATCTTCGATTGATTCCCTGTATGAGCTGTTCAGCGATAGATTTGGCAAATATCCTGCGTTCCCAAGAGTGGCACTATTCTCATCAATTTCTGTCAGATTTCTGGAGATAATAATTGAATGATTTACATCAAGAGCTTTATTGATAGCCTCACTCAACGACAATTCATCTGTGTTTTGTGCAACAGCCAGAAAAGGTATTAAAAATAGTATCACTAGCAGATAAACAGTTCTATTCTTCATTTTCACGCTCCCAATTTAAATCTTTAACAACAGGCTGAACCGACTCGATGGTAATCCACTCTCCTTCCCAGATCCAATGTAAGGCACGAATCAGGTTACTTGAGGTAATGAGCAAAATGGGAAGTAATATTAATAAAATAAATGTTGCTCCCAACAGTCCGTAGGCTACACTCACCGCCATGGGAATTAAAAACTGCGCCTGAAAGCTCTGGTCCAATATAAGTGGAGCCAGGCCCGCAGCCGTGGTTCCGGTCGTCAGAATAATCGGACGAAAACGGGACCGGCCGGCTTCAATCATCGCCTCATAAACATCCATCCCTTTTCGAAGGTTATCATTGTAGGCCGTTACGAGTACAAGACCGTCATTAACCAAAATTCCTATGAGGGCGATAATTCCTAGAAGAGAGAGTATACCAAGCGGAATTCCATGAATAAAGTGGCCCCACACCGCGCCAATAATCCCAAATGGAATAATGGCAATAATCACCAGCGCCTGGGAAATGGATTTAAATGTGAAGACAATAACCGTGAATATCAGAAGTAAAATAACAGGAAGCACTGTTTTTGCCGCATCAAATACTTCCCCGGTTTCCTGAGCTTCGCCCTGCAGCGCATAACTGATCGCTGGGTAGGATGATATGATTTCGGGCAGCACGCTGTTCTCGAGATTACTGAGTTCTTCAGGTGCAGATACGGTTGGATCCGACACATCCGCTTCCACCAGTACTTCTCTTACACCATCCCTGTGATAGATGGCCACCAATCCCTGCTGATAGCTCAAATTTGCAATTTCACTCAGTGGATGACGGCCTCCACTTGCATCCGTAATCTCCATGTTGAGAATGTCGGCCTCGCTTCTGCGCTCATTTACTTCGTACCGAACCCAAACACGAACCTCATTTTTTCCACGCTGCAGCCTCTGAACTTCATTTCCAAAAAATCCATCCCTAACCTGCCGGCTCACCTCTGCTGTTGTTAAACCAAGTGCATATGCCCGGTCTTTCAGCTCAATATGAATTTCAGGTTCTTCATCGTCGCGGTTATCCAGTACATCAGCCAAATTTGGGTTTTCTCTCATCTCCTCCATCAATCTGTCGGCAGCAAGATTCAGTTCGTCAAAATTCGACGAAAACAGGGAGATCGCCACCGGTTTTCCGAAAGGAGATCCGCCTCCATACGAAACACGTTCGGCTCGAGGAATATCCCCTACTTCTTCGCGTAAATCAGCAATGATTTCTGAAGTTCGAATGGGTCGCTCCTCCGAAGACATCAAATAATAGCTCATATTGAGCTCATTGGTTTCGTACCCGACTCTCATCTCGATATTCTGGATAACATCTTCGTCAATATTGAACTGGTCGCGATACTTTTCATTAAGCCTCTCCCCTGCAGCCACCATTCGTTCACCCTGCCGCTCCGTGTACTCTACATTAATTGCACGGGTGAGAAGTACCTCTACCGAAATACTGTTCTCTTCAATATCGGGGAAGAATGTGGTGCGAATGATCGATCCGTTGATTGCTGCGATACTGAATACCAAAACGGAGAGCGTGCAAAAAAATACAAATGCCTTATTCCGAAGCGAAAATTCATAAACCGGGATATAGTATCGGTCCCGAAAAGCCTTGATGGAGTTTGCAACTTTCTTCTGAATCTTGCCGTTTGAACGATTTTTCTTTAACGATTTGGAGTGGGCAAGGTGCGCCGGAAGGAAGATGAAAACTTCAACGAGTGAGACGATCAGAGTAGCGGAAACCACAAAAGCTACATCAGAGAAAAACTCTCCTAGTTGTCCGGGGATGAAAAAGAAGAAGGAGAATGCAAGAACAGTCGTAATAATTGCGGATGTTACAGCAGATGCCACTTCCAATGTCCCCTCCACAGCAGCTTTGATTGGTGGCAATCCCTCCTCATATTTCTGAAAGATGTTTTCACCGACAACAATTCCATCATCCACCAGAATACCTATCACAATAATCATCCCGAACAGGGAAATTACATTAATGGTAAGCCCATACCAGACTGCCAGGATGAACATTCCGCATAGAGAAATCGGTATACTTAAGGCCACCCAAAACGCGAGGCGTACCCTAAGAAACATTCCCAAAAGTAGAAGAACCAATGCAGCCCCCAAAAGACCGTTGGCTTGCAATAATCCAATCCGCTCTCTCAAATTTTGAGTGGCGTCATCCACCAAAACAAGTTCAACTTCGGACCGTCCTTCATTAAACTGTTCGATGTACTCCTTTATACTTTCCGAAGCTTGAAGGATATCTTCATTATTGGTTGTGTTCACAGAAATATTTATGGACCGCTCCCCATCCAGAAATACACGCTGTGCTCCCTCTTCAACATCATCCTCAACATTTGCAACATCACTCAAACGAATAATGGTGCCGTCTGCCTGTGTTAAAACAGGAATATCCTTAAATCCCTTTGCGTAGTAGTCTCTCTGCTCTACCCTGATCCGGTATTCAAGTTCACTTCCACGCAGTATCCCACCCGTAGACCTGATGTTTTCTGCTGCAACTGCATTGGCAATATCATCGATAGTGAGACCGTAATTTCTGAGTGCCGACTCCCTGACGCTGATCTCAACCTCAGGGTCGTTGTAACCAAATATGCTGACTCGCGATATATTCTCATATTTGCGAAGTTCATCTTCAACCTGATCTGCGAGTTCCTGGAGTGCCGTAACAGAAACATCGCCACGAAGTACCATACGTCCTCCGGGATTGAGCTGGTCCTCCTTAGAAACCGTCAGCTCCTCAAGTCCCGTAGGAAATGTACTGATACGGTCTACCTCATTCTTAATCTCCTGAAGGGCAACATTTGGATCTATACCTGTCTCAATTTCAACCGTAACCGTACTGCGGTCTTCTTCGGTACGTGATGTAATTTCTTTTACTCCGTCAACTGCTTTTACATTATCCTCGATCTTAAGAACAATGCTCTCTTCCATTTCAATGGGAGAAGCGCCTGGGTAAACGGCTTGCACATTGATAAAACGGGGTTGTTGCTCCGGAAAAAATGTTGAAGACAAATTGAAAGCAGCAAGCACCCCGAAAAATAGAATCACTAAAATCGAGAGGTTAACCAGAACGACATGCTTGACGAAAAAATTGATCACTCTTCGCATCTACTCTTCCTCCCGCTCCGTTACCTTCGCGTCTTCAAACACAGCATTTCTAAACTCATCAATAATTCTTGTTCCGGGTTCGAGACCTGAAACAATCATGCTGTCACCCGCACTGGCCATGAGCTGCACGGTTTGAAGTTTGGCCCGTTCGTTTTCGACCACAAAGAGCTCATTATCCCGAACCAAAATATCTTTATGTACCTTGAATGCATCCTCAAAACTTTGCCCCTGAATTTCGCCCTCAAGGTAATTACCCGGCTCAAGTTCCGAATTTGTAATCTCCATATAAACTTTCAGACTCTGAGTACCCGGATCGATCACCGCATTTTTCCGACTGATGACGGCGTTAAAACTCTCAGAGAATGTATCCTCTGACCGTACAGTCACCTCATCCCCTACAGAAATATATCGCGCTTCGGATGCCGGAATTGAAGCTTCAATTTCCAGATTTTCAGTGCCTGTAAATTGCCCCAGCTGCTGACCATTCTGCACCAAAGTACCTGGGTTGATAGAATGATTCGTTACAACTCCGTCATAAGGTGCACGAATAGTGTATTTCTGAAGCCTGACTTCCTGACTTCGTATCGAAGAAAATTGACTGAAAACATTTTGACGGTTTAGAAACATCCGAAACTGCCGGTCCGAAACTGCCGGTAACGGTTTCAGTGATTCGGTTGCGTCAAGTTCATCGAGATAAGCCTGCCATAAATCATATTGTTCGGAATAGTCGATGCTGATATCCGGTAAAATCTGTGAGATGAGAGCTGCAAATTCATACCGGGATGCTTCTAGATTCTGTCGTTCCTCAACATCATTGATTTGAATAATCACCTCTCCGCGATTGAAAGCTGTTCCGGTCTTAAAAACCCGGTCACTTTCCTCATAAATACCTGATACCTCGGCTGTAATGTCATATTGATCAAATGGAATAACACGACCTGTAAATTGAATAGTGGATTGAATTGTTTTTGGTACATATTCCAACATTAGAACCGGAGCTCCTTCCGTGTCTTGAGAAACACCTTCATCTTCATCAACGCCTGAAATGATATACCAGGAGAGAAACAATGTTGCTACAAAAATTATGATTCCAGAGAGCACCGATATTTTTCGGTTATCCATACATTCTACTTAAGATTACAGTTCATTTACGCCTATTTAACTCAGGAGAGGACTGTATAGTTCAGTTTCCGAACTGACTTTTAATTAACGCTTACTTCTATTCTTGTAGTGAAATGCTTTTTGCTTCATTAAGTAAAACACCTGATAATAAATGGTTAATCAGCAATGTTAAATGAAATCGTAAAAGTTGTTCCTTCTCCTGCATGTGACGAGTACAATAAATGACCGTCCAATTGTTCTTTAAGTGTCTGAACAATCTCCATCCCTATCGATCCCGAATCTAAAGAAAAGCCCTTCGGTAATCCGATTCCGTCATCTGAAACTTCAATGTTCAGATGATCTTTTTTGACATCACATGATATTTGTATCTGTCCTCTCTCTCTTCCTTCAAAAGCGTGTTTGTAAGCATTTACCAGCAATTCCGAAAGCAACAAACCCAGAGGCACAGCCTGCATAAGCGGAATGGTAAAGTCCTGGCATTGAATATCGACAGTAATAGTTTTACCCGGCAGAATTATTATCTCATCTACATTCTCAGCCATCTGGTGCAGGTACGAAATCAGAGATATATTAGCGTCCAGTTCGGCGTCCTTATAGAGCTGTTCATGAACCTGTGCTATGGACTGCAGGCGACAATAAGATGTTTTAAGACTTTCCACTACGGCTTCGTTAACCGAAGCTTCAATCTGTATGTAGAGAAGACCGGCAATAACGGCCAGGTTATTCTTCACCCGGTGGTGCACCTCCGCCAGCAGAATGGCCCTCTCTTTTACATGACTCTGCAGCTGTTTCTCTGTTTCCTTTTGGTCCGTGATATCCCGGATCACACTTACAACTCCTTCTTCCCAGCCTTGCTCTTTATTCAAGGAGCTTACCGTATGGTAGGTATCAATAGTACTCCCGTCTTTTCTTTTCATCTGAAATTCACCCTTATAAACTTCACCGCGGTTGAGAACTTCTTCACTCTCTTCTCCAAACTTCTCGTAATGTTCACGGCTTACGTGTAATATTGATGTTTTCTGACCAATCAACTCACTTTTGCTGTAGCCGAAAAGGTCCTCCGTTACTGAATTACAATTTCGAATGATTCGACCGGATGGATCAACAATAATTACAGCCTCCCCAATACTATTCAGAATAGCACTATTCATTTCGTCCTGAGACATTAAACTTTCCTTCATAATCTTACCCTATTCCGAATATTCTAATTGAAACGCGGAGACAGTGTTTCGTCACATTGAACATTATAATCCGCTTATGATCGATCTCCACTCATATCCCCTGTTGTGTGGCACTCTGTCAATTCCGATTGAATAAGTTATCAAAGTTGTACAGTCTGGTAACTCGTCATAAGCGATAAATAGACTTCTATACCGCTTGATTTGTTGAATGATCCCAATTTTTTAAAAGATTAATGGGTTAAATTGGGAAAAGGAGAGTGGACGCAGCAATAACTTGGCCTGCTGTCGAATTCAAAAAATTTCTTACTAAAAGTTCGAAGGAGAAATTACTGGCATTTCATTGAACTTCATGGCTTAAACAATTTTTTAGATCCGAAGCACCAAAAAGAAGATAGAAATAGAGTGATTTGGAGAAAACGAAAAGATTTCCCTCGATATTTTTCACACTCTATCGCTTAATACATTTGCTCAGCAACGAATTTAATCACGTACATAAAAAGGAATATTTGCTGTAGCTACCCGATTAATTTCTTCGTCTTTCAAATAGACAAAAATACGGTAAGGGCCCTCCTCTTCCGGGGCATTGAGTCGGACTGTGGTGCCTTCTCTCCGGCTCAATCGACCATGGACCTTCGGAGGTTTTTCTTCCCGGTCACCGCCATCCTTCAGATCGGTGCTTTCATGAAAGACGTCCCACTCAACCTCTATGTTACCTGACGATCGGTTTATTGGAAACACCTCTGCGTCAACCTGCTGACCCGGGTTCAGGTAGATACTGTCAAGAGCCGTTTTTCCGTCAAGCCGGTAATCATCAATTCCGGGAGAGCGTTTTTCCGGCCACTTT
>NZ_JAWLDW010000034.1:1295-24835 GCF_041686455.1 Rhodohalobacter sp. | reverse complement strand
CGAGTTTGTTCTGAATCCGGCCTCATTTTCTAAACTATGTATACAGCCTTTCTTACCTCGACCGTCGAGTATTTTGTGGCAGGATTAGGTTTTGCGGAGGTACCACCCGACAGTCGAGGTATCACCCCATCCCTCGACTGACGACTAGTGCTGATGAATAACTTTCCAAAATCAAGAATGTGCAAGTAGTCGGTCGAGTTTGTTCTGAATCCGGCCTCATTTCCTAAAACAAGTATACAGCCTTTCTTAACTCGACCGTCGAGTATTTTGTGGAAGGTTTAGGTTCTATGGTAATGCCACTCGAAAGTCGAGGTATACCCATCGTCCGACGGCTCTTCGGTAATCCAGGCTATGAAAGTAAAACCCTCAGCCGTCTGACGAGTATTTCTGATAATCCGTACATGCTTTATTGGAATCTAACTCACTTCAGTACTCGACCGTCGAGTATTTTGTGGGAGAATTAGGTTTTGCGGTAATGCCACTCGACGGTCGAGAGGAGTAATCTATTTTTTTAAAATATACCTTCGCTTCTCGTCAATGGTGAGCTGTCCTGTCTTTTTATAGAGCGAGTGATAAAAATACATAATCGCTTTTTCCTGGTATGCTTTTCTTAAGATCAGTTTTTTGGCCTGATGAGCCTGAGCTGAATCCAACACGGTTTGAGGATGGGATGGTCGATTGAGATGAAACTCCGTCGGAATCAGATCGCCCATGAAGTAGGCGATTTTTTCTGAATCTTCAATTCGGACAATGGTGTGCCCAGGTGTATGTCCTGAAGTTTTAATGATCTCAATACCGGGAATAACGGTGAAGTCATCTTCTTCAATAAATTTGATGCGATTCTCTGCAACGAGCTTGTAGAGTTCATCCAGTCGGTAATCGGCTCCAATTAATTCCGGTGATCGTCCAACCTGCGACAGGGCATACTCCCATTCATCCATGTGGAGGTAGTAAGTAGCGTTAGGGAAAGTAGCTGTGGTTACAAGTTTATCATTCACATACGTTGAACCTGCAGCGTGATCAAAATGGAGATGAGTGAGGATGACATGATGAATATCCTCAGGCCTCAGTCCGAATATTTTCAGATTCGTAACTGCATTTGATGTGTTTTCATACTTGCTGTTGTGATCAAGTCCCCAGCCTAGACCGGGGTCAACGACTATATTTTGATCACCATTTGTAATCAATAGCGGATCGATACCAAGCGCAGAGGAATATTTGCCAAGATTTGGATCATCCATTGGGTTTTTGAGCCGTTTCGGGTCCATCTTTTGGATGGTTCCGTCTTCGAATAGTTCAAAAAAACCTTCACTCAGCTGCTCAATCGTAAATGTCTCTTTTATCATGATGATACTTATTAAAAAAAGAGAGTGCTTCCAGATCATTTCTGAAAGCACTCCAACATGATGATTTCATCGAAGATAGTGATGTTTTCAATTCATCCCGACAAAAAATGTTGAGATTGCATTTGGTCAAATCAACGATGGTATAAGTTGAAAGTTGTTAGTTTACATCAACCTGAATTGGAAGCAACATCCAGTTGTGACCTTTTGGCTGATCCATTAGCTGACGAATTGTTTGTGTCTCTTCGAGTACATCTTTTGGCATCCAGGATGTAATCATAGAGTGCATTTTTGCATTTGCTGAACCAAATAAGGATTCGAACAGATCCTCCGCCTTTGGATAGGTATCGAGTCTGTATTCATCAATTTTGGCCATATCAGCAGCAACTTCAATAGCCCTGTCCAATCCGCCGACCTCATCTATCAGTCCGGCTTCTCTAGCTGCTACTCCGGTATATACCCGTCCTTGAGCTACTTCGTGAGTTTCGTCGCGGCTCATTCCGCGAGCTTCAGAAACGCGACTAAGGAAAGTTTCATAACCACTTTCCACATTTTGCTGAATAATTCGCCGTTCAGCCGGTGTAAATGGTTTGGTTAGATTCAGTAAATCGGCATATTCATGAGTTTTTATTGTTTCGTACTCGATTCCGATTTTATCAGAAATAAGCTCTTCGGCGTTAAACAGAAGATTGAAGATACCGATGGACCCGGTAATTGTATTTTCACCTGCCAGAACACGATCTGCTCCCATTGCCATATAGTAACCGCCGGATGCTGCCACAGAACCCATTGAGGCTACAACAGGTTTTTCCTTAGACGCCTGTTTGATATAGTGCCAGAGAAGATCGGAGCTGGTGGCGGAACCTCCGGGACTATTGATATAAATAACAATCGCTTTTACGTTATCATCCTCAATAGCACTTTCCAACTGTTTCTTCAACTTTTTGGGGGTGATACCTGCAGAGCCAAAGGGTGAATTGACGATGTCAGGTAAAATCATGCCGCTGGAATAAATCACTGCAATTCTATCTGATGTATCGGGAACATCAAGTCCTGCGCTATTGGGTGTTACCCGGCCATATCGGCTAAAACCAACCGTATTGAGGTCGTTTTCTTCGTCCACTTCAAGGCGTTGCTTGATGATTGCCTCAACCTCATCTTCATATGCATAAGCATCAATCAATCCGTTCTCAATTGCAAACTCAACTCGCTCAATGGGAGCAGAGCCTATCAGTTCATTCACTTCTTCGGCCGATTTACCTGTTCGTTTTACAACAGCCTGAACAAACGTATTAGTTGCTGAATTGAGTATCTCCCGGGTTTGTTCAATACTTTCAGGTGAGGCAGACTCATTGATGTAAGGTTCAACCGCTGATTTATATTTTCCGACTCTGAATATTTCCGGTTCAATTCCAATCTTATCGAGCATATCGCCGTAAAAACTAAATTGAGCCACAAAACCGTCAAATTCGAAATTTGTGACCGGTGGGGTAAATATACTGTCGGCCAGGGTTGCCAGATAATACGACTTCTCATTCATACCAATGTCATCTGTGCTGAAATAGATGGGTTTCCCGCTCTCTTTAAAATCCTCAAAATAGCGATAGGCTGTCTCAAGATTGGCCCAGGATGCCAGTACCTGATTGGTTTTTACCCATACCGCTTCAATGTTGTCATCGGCTGAAGCTTTTTTGAGGTTTGATTTCAGATTTTGCAGTGACATTCTATTTCTTGCACCAGGGTTGAAAAGCTCCTCTATTGGGTCATCAGAAACGCGAGCGGGTATATCGCCGGTAATGTCCATGGTGAGAACAGTATTGGAGCGAATATATGGTTCGGGTTCTGATGAACTACTGACAAGTGTTGCAAAAAGGATGAGTATGAGAATCAATACTCCCAGAATGGTGCCTAAAATGGAGGCGAGAAAAGTTTTAAAAAATTGCATTATCTGATGGTTTACTTATTATTTTTGAATAACCTGAATGAGGTCGCTTTTTCTATTGTTGAGTGAACTTACTAAATCTTAAAATTCAATCCACGTTTAACCCTTACGAAATATGAAAGAATTTGATGCACTGATTATTGGTTCCGGTCACAACGGATTGGTGACCGGAAGTTATCTCGCAAAGGCCGGCTACAAGGTAGGGGTTTTGGAACGAAGAGATACAATTGGTGGTGCGGTATGCACAGAAACAATGTTCCAGTCGGATGAAAATCCGAACGGTTTTCGGATGGATGTCGGTTCGTCGGTTCATATCATGATACACCAAACCGGAATTATTGAAGAGCTGGAGCTGACAGATTACGGATTGGAGTACATAGAGATGGATCCCTTTATGAGTTACCCGGTTCCTGACGGAAAAGGTGTGATTCATTTTCATAAAGATCTGGAAAAAACACTGGAGTCCATTTCAAAAGTAGCTCCTGAAGATGTGGAGAACTATCGTGAGTTTATCGATTTTTGGGAGCGCATCAACAAAGGTGTTCTGAAGGCCTTTATGGTACCGCCTACGGGTAAAAATATTTTTATGGAGATGGCAAAAGGTCAAATCCGGGACGGTTCCATGTTTAAAAAAGGTGAGCAGATGGACGGCCTTCAGAAAATTTTAGGCAGTTACGGAAGTGTGGTCGACAAGGCTTTTGAGAATCCTCACTTGAAAGCGGCATTGACTTGGTTTGCTGCACAATCAGGTCCTTTGCCTGATCAATCGGCAACGGGTGATTTTGTGGGCTGGCAGTCGATGCTGCATCAAAGCGGGGCAAAGCATCCGAAAGGTGGCAGCGGAATGCTCACGCAGGCGATGAAGAACCTGATTGAAGCTCACGGCGGTGAAGTGATTGCAGACAGTCCGGTTCAAAAAATTGATATTCAGAATGAAAAAGCAGTGGGGGCCTATACAGAATCAGGAGACTACTACAAAGCCGATCTGGTAGTGTCGAATGCACACGTACAAACCACAATGTTGAAACTGGTTGGACGAGAGCATCTGGATGATTCACTGTTCAAAAAGGTGGAAGATATTCAGGTTGGCAACGGTTTTGGTATGGTCATTCGCTGTGCTGTTGAAGAGCTGCCTCAATACACGTCAGCTCCCGATGATCCGATAATACATAATGGAATGCAGCTGCTGGCTCCCTCAGTAGGTTATATGAATCGGGCAATAGGGGACTACATGAAGGGTTTGCCGCCCGAGGATCCTGCCGTATTGGCGATGACCTTTTCAAAAATTGACTCTGAAGTGGCCAAAGACGGAAAGCATACACTCTTTGCCTGGGCACAATGGCATCCCTACGAATTATCAAATGGTGAGAACTGGGACGATATCCGTGAACGGGAAGCTGAAAAAATTTATGGAGTTGTAGAAAAGTATGCGCCAAATATGAAAGGAAAGCTGATAGATTGGTATATTCAATCCCCGCTGGATATAGAACGTAAGCACGGCCTATTGCGAGGGAATGTGATGCATGTTGAGATGAATTTTGACCAGATGTTCATGTTCAGGCCTACGCCGGAACTGAGCCGTTATGAGACGCCCATTGAGAATCTTTATTTGTCAAGTGCTTCATGTCATCCCGGTGGGGGAGTGTTTGGAGCGGCAGGATATAACGCTGCACAGGTGATACTAAAAAAATCGAAAAAGAAACTATTCGGAGCAAAACGTTGAAATACCATTTTCCTAATTCGTACCTGGAAATTGACTTAGGTGCAGTATCAAAAAATATTGAATCAATAAAACAGAGAATACCCGGTAAAAAGTATTTAGCCGTTGTAAAATGTGACGCCTACAGCCACGGAGTGGTGGATGTGGCTAAACATATTCAGGATCAAGTGGACTGGTTTGCTGTTGCCAACGTGGATGAAGCTATAGAGCTTAGAAGGGCCGGCGTGATCAAGCCGGTACTCGTGTTTGGGGTTCCTACCTATGAAACGGCAGCCGCATATCAGACTCATAACCTAACGGCTACTGTGAGTCATTTAACTCATTTTTCCATTTTGATGGACGGTACAGATTATCATCTGAATTTTGATACAGGAATGGGCCGACTGGGATTTTCACCCGATCAAGTAAAAGAGGTTCGCCAACAGGCTGTATTCAATCAGAGATTGACATGTAGTGGAATATACACACACTATGCAACGGCTGATGACCCCGGATCAGATTTTGTTGAAGAACAGCACAGCAGGTTTGAAGAGGTAATCAAGCATTTTGATGAAATCCCCATTAAACATAGTTGTAATACGGGGGGTGCAACCAACTACAATCTCGATAACTATGATATGATTCGTGTTGGTTTGGGAATATTGGGCTACAATCCCGGTAAAACCCGACACAAGTGGTTAAAGCCGGTACTTACATGGAAGTCGGCAATTGCACAGTTAAGACACATTAAAGAGGGAGATACAGTTAGCTATGGATCTACATGGAAAAGTCCTGTTGATGGTTATTTAGCTACAATACCCGTTGGATATGGTGACGGTATACCAAGAGCATTGAGTAATAAGCTTAAAATTTCTATAAATGGTAAAATGTATCCTCAGGTGGGAAATGTTACCATGGATTATATCATGGTTTTTCTTGGGAAAGATAAGGATACTGTTACGGTAGATTCAGAGGTTACAATTCTGGGAGGGGATGCTCTTAACGCATCAGATTGGTCGGAACTGGCCCACACGAACGTTCATGAAATTCTTACGAATCTGAAAGGACGTTTTGAACGATCTCATATTAACTACTAGATAATTTAAAAAAGGGAAAACTCGGTAAAGAACTTTCCCTTAATATCATTTTCAGTAATTATTTAGTCTAAAATCTCGAGTACAATCAGGTCATATTGCAGCACGGATTCTGTATAGGCCGAATTGGCTGAACCCTCAGGTAAATCTCCATAACCTTGTTCAGGCTGTACAATAAGTGTACGTCGCTCGCCTTCTTTCATGCCTAAAAGCCCTTGTCTCAGGCCAAATGTATATGAGAGCTGAATGTTATAGCTAAAGACACTGGGGTTCAACTGTATGTCGCTTACACGAACGCTAGTAGGTTCAACACGTGCATCATTATAGGTACTGTAGATAATATCCCCATCAAGAGTTCTAACTGTGATAAACAACAGTAAATCATCCCGGATGGTTACAGTACCAAATCCGTCACCTTCTTCGTGAATGTATGCGGTTATACCTTCTTCTACTTCAATAGGTTCAAGTCCTTCAATGTCGTAAGCATCCGGTACTGTTGAAAAGTCAGGTGGAGGGAAGCTGAACGGATCACTGGTGTCACAGGAAGTGATCGTGAAGAGTGATACGGCAAATATAATGAATGTTATTTTTAAAGAGGTAAACTGCATTTATTTCTTTTTCAAAAATTTTAAGTGATTGATCCTTTCGGCTTGAAAGGTAATGGGTTTTAATGAATCATTAAACTGATTAAACAGATTCTTTGAATGCTTCTTCTAACGCTCGTTTTCGCTGTTTATTTGCGATTTTGCTCAAATAGATGGCAAATTGATATAAAAATAGCAGTGGAATGGCTATCATCAGTTGCGAAACCGGATCAGGCGGGGTGAGAAAAGCTGCCACAAGCATTACTGCAATAATGGCGTGCCGCCTATAGGTTCGCATGGTTTCGGGTGTTAAAAGCCCAACTTTTGACAAATAGTAGCTTACAACCGGTATCTGAAATATCACGCCACAAGCGAGAGTCCACATGGCAACGGAGGTGAAATACTCGTTAATATCAAATTCGTTACTGATTACGGTATCAATAATAAATTGAGTGAAAAACTGAACTGCGAATGGAACCAGTATCAAGTACCCAAAAGTAATACCCAATAAGAAAAAAAAGTTGATAAACATCGCGTTTAAAAACGTTTTTATTTTCTCGCCGGTCTCCAGTGCCGGTTCAATAAAAGCCCAGAGTTGATAAATTAAAATTGGAGACCCAATAATGGTTCCGGTAATAATTAAAGTACCCCAATAAGTAAAAAACTGGCCGGGTAACCTTCTCGAAATTAAGGAGAGATCAACGGCATTGATCGGCATGATCTGATACATAAAAAAATCAGACCTGGCCGGCCCAAGTATAAACTGTTGAATGATAAAATCACGATAAAAGAAAGCAACAATAACTCCAAAAAGTACCCCAACCAGGCCTTTTAAAATTCTCCACCTCAACTCTTCGAGGTGGTCTAAAAAAGACATGTTGTTGGTAAGATCCTCTTTTGGAGGTTTAGCCTTGGGGAGTATTTTCCCCATGATACCGCGTTTTGTTCCGCCTTCTTCGCTCATTAAGCCAGATTATCCCGAAAAATTCTGATTCTCAATTATTTGATCTCCAAGTTAGGCCGTAACAAAATCGTAGAGTGGGAATTTTTCACACATTTCACGTACCTGCTGTTTAACCTTTTTGCGGTTTGATTCATCTTCCGGTTTTTGAAGTACTTTATCGATAAGTTCTACAACAGAGCGAAATTCATTTTCTTTAAAGCCACGAGTAGTGAGGGCAGGGGTACCGATTCGTATTCCCGAAGTAACAAATGGGCTTTCGGTGTCGAATGGCACCATGTTTTTGTTTACAGTGATTCCGGCTTCATCCAGCGACTCTTCAGCAACTTTTCCCGTAAGGCCTTTACTGCGAAGATCAACTAAAATCAGATGGTTGTCGGTTCCACCGCTGACCAAATCATATCCTAAATTAATAAACTCTTCAGCCATTACTTTCGCGTTGGCTTTTACTTGTTTTTGATACTCTTTAAAATCCGGTTGAAGTGCTTCCCCAAAAGCTACAGCTTTTGCAGCAATTACGTGCATCAACGGACCGCCCTGACTTCCCGGAAAAACGGCTGAATCCAATACTTCACTCCAGTTCTTGGTTCTTCCTGATTTTCTGGCAACTACACCGAGTGTATTCTCGCTGTCTTTACCGATCAAAATCATTCCGCCTCTTGGACCCCGTAATGTCTTGTGAGTGGTTGTAGTAACAATGTCACAAATTTGAAGTGGATCATTCAATTCCTTCGCCGCAATCAGGCCGGCTGTGTGCGCCATGTCCATCCAAAGAATTGCACCCACTTCATCAGCTATATCACGGAATGCTTGATAGTCAAAGTCCCTGGTATAGGCGCTTGCACCAATGGAAATCATTTTCGGGTTGATCTTTTTGGCCTTTTCACGAACTTTGTTCATATCGATTCGGCCGGTTTCTTTATCCACTCCATAGAACTGAGCGTTATAGGTAATACCTGAGAAGTTGACCGGCGAACCATGCGTAAGATGTCCGCCGTGTGCGAGATCCAGTCCAAGAAGAGTCTCTCCCGGCTTCATCATCGCTAAGTAAACGGCTGCATTAGCAGATGCTCCTGAATGGGGCTGAACATTTACCCAATCGGCTCCAAAAACTTTTTTCCCGCGTTCACGAGCAAGATTTTCAACTTGATCTACAAATTCACATCCCCCATAATATCTTTTGCCCGGGTAACCTTCTGCATATTTATTTGTCAATACAGATCCCATTGCGGAGATCGTGGCTTGAGAAGCAAAATTTTCTGATGCAATAAGCTCAAAATTAAAATTTTGCCGCTCAGTCTCCTTTTCAAGAAATCCGTAAAGCTCCGGGTCCTGATTTTTAAGTAAATCCATGTTCTATTTTTTGTCAGTTAAAGAATGAATTTTTTTCACTCGCCTGTCGTGTCTGCCGCCTTCAAATTCCGTTTCAAACCAAACTTTAATCACACTTTCCAGAACATCATCAGTGAGTTCACGTCCCGGCAAGCAGAGGATATTCGCATTATTGTGTTGCCGTGTCAGTTTGGCGGCGTTATCATTATAAACCAGAGCGCCTCTTACGTTGGGATATTTATTTGCAGTCATACACATGCCTTGTCCGCTACCACAGATCAGAACCCCGAGTTTATGTTCACCGGAATTCACTTTTTCAGATACCTGTATGGCATACTCCGGATAGTCTACAGATTCTGGGGAGTGTGTTCCAAAGTCTACAGGAGTGTGTCCTAATTTTTCAAGGATCTTTTTAGTTTTTTCTTTTGCTTCGAATCCGGCGTGATCACTTGCTATGGGTACAATCATGGGTATTTAGTAAGCATTAGGTTTAGCGTCTAAATATCTCGAAAAAAACGATCACGAAAAAATAGAAAAGGGATTCAATCTTTAAAGCGGAGTTTGAGTTTGGATCTTAAAACGGTCTGCTAAAACTTGTGTTGATGGTATCGGCAGATAAACTGCCAAATACCCCAATACCACCTTCAATATTGTACAGTAGGTTTGGTATTTCTCCGGGAGAGAGCGTAGATCCTCCCAGCTGGACATCCTGAGAGCGAATTACATCGGATAGGTTTTCATCTACAGATAGAGTTACTACAAGATTCTCTCCATAAAAAGCTACCCCAATCCAGGGAAAGCGAAGCAGTATGGTTCCGTCGGGAAGCGGATCAAAATTCCCTTCATTTATAAGACCTGAAGAGTTTCTTACATATTCGCTGATGTCTACATCTTCTTCATCTTCAATAATGCTGAAATAGAATGGTGTTAAATTATCAATAGCCGGTTCAAGTGATATGGTATTGAATACGAAAACATTCTGACCATTGGTTTTCTCCGGCTCAGCCAAAATGATTTCAAGCTGATTCTCGCTTTGATATACAACCGATTCTGGGATTTCATTAACTACTTCAACTTGATCCGGAACTGTAGTTGTTGCAGAGATTTGATCATCACGATCCGTAAATACAATATCCAATTTGTAAGTTCTGAGAGGTTCTACCTGATAGGATAGTATGAGCGGATTATAAATACCGGGTTCTTCAGTAGATTCTGTATATTCAAAAACCTCTTCCGGTTCTCCATTTTCATCGAGTAGTGTTATGAGGACAATTGCATTTTGAATAAAATTCTCTTCAAAACTATACTCGTCATCAGCGGGTGCAGTGGTACTGAGGCGAATATTCGGCAAGGATTGTCCTGCAACAGCATATCCTTCCACTACAACATATTCTTGGTAATCATCCTGATCGTAACTATCGCAGCCAAACAGAAGCAGTGCAGTAAGCGTAAAGTATATTGCTGTAATTACCTTTTTCATATCGACTAAAAATTTACGGTATAAGAAACAGAGGGAATAACCGGAAGAAGCTGAACATCCTCACGCTCTACGGGATTTTCTTCAAAATCATAGTTATAAAACCAAATATTCCTTCTTGAATATGCATTGATTACCTGAAATTGCCATTCGGCGTCACCCAATTTAAAAAATGTGCCTTTTCTGCTAAATGAAATATCGAGCCTGTGATAAGAGGGAAGACGTGAAGCATTCAGATTTCCTACAGTAAAAATATCTCTTTCGCTGCTTCCCCAGGGAACGCCGTTGAATTGTGTTCTTCCCAAAGGTTTCGTAAACGGCTGGCCGGATGCAAAATTAAAAACGGTGGAAACGCTCCATCTGTCACTGAGTTTGTAAGTGCTAACAAAGTTTACGTCATGAGTACGGTCATATTTTGGCGGATAAAATCTGCCGCGTAACGGTTCATCCAGAATTTCGTCATTAAAACCCGGGAATTTTCGCTTCGTAATTCCATAAGTATAACCAATAAATCCGGTATAGCGTCCGGTCTGTTTCTCAAAAAAGATTTCCAAACCATAAGCATATCCTTCCCCATACCTGAATAGTTCGGAGTAGTCCAGGCCTGCAGCATCATTTACAAAAGGATCAAATTCGAAGAGATCTCTCATAGTCCTGTAATAGAGTTCTACATCTAAACCGTACCCTTCAAATGGGATAGTTTTTGCTCCTGCCACAAATTGATCTCCGTAAGAGGGGGGGACACCATCATCGGCAGTTAGCCAGATATCAAATCCGGAAAAAGCTTCGTTGGTAATGAGTGTTAAATATTGGTAGTAGCGTCCGTAAGCGGCCTGCAGTCTGATGTTTGAAAAGGTTCTGTTTTCAACTGACAGGCGTGGTTCAAACCTATAAAAGTTTCCTTCAGCAAAGGTATTCAGCCTCAAACCGCCATTAATGATCCACTGACTGCTGGGGCGCCATTCATTTTGAACATAGGCCGAGAGGTAAGTAGACTGTATCCGGTTTGAAAATGTAGGTTGATCATCAAACTGATCGGCATAGCTTAGCGTTAAAATTCCGCCCCATATACCTGCTGAAATCGTGTTTTTTTCATTTGGTAAATACTCTAAATCTCCTTTTATAGAGAAGTCGTAAATTTTGTTATCACTCTCAAATGGTGTTCCCCCAATCTCAAATCCGGGTTGATTGAAATAGCGTGAACCTGTAGCTGTAACTGAGCTGAACAGTTTTTCAGAAATTATTCGTCTCCATTTTGTACTCAAGGTTTGATTACCATAATTTAATCGAATTCTGGCGTCTTCCTGAAAAGGGAGAGAAACATTATCGTTACCGGTATAAAAAGCGATAGAAAATCGATCATCGTCTGTGGCGTCAAAATTTAGTTTGCCGTTTATGTCGTAGAAATAGAACAGATCGGGTACGCTGTCTACAGACTGCCTGAGAACAGCTAAAACAGGTTCCAATGTTGATCTTCGTACAGCAATCATCCATGAGCCACGGCTGTAAGGGCCTTCGAGAGATACTCTTGAAGCAAGTAATCCAAGGCTTACGGTTCCGGTAGTTTCATTTCTATTTCCATCTTTATTAAAAACAGTGAGCACGGATCCCAGGCGTCCGCCGAACTCTGCAGGATAACCACCTTTATAAAGACGAACATCTTTTACTGCATCCGGATTGAATGTGGAGAAGAATCCAAAAAAGTGAGTGGGATTATAGACCGTTGTTTCATCTAAGAGGATTAAAGTCTGATCCGGGCCACCGCCTCTGATATAGAGCCCGCTGGAAAAATCAGATGCAGCTTTAACTCCGGGCAGTAGCTGAATGGAACGGAATACATCCGGTTCAATTATTGCAGGTACTTCTTTGATTAATTCCGTAGACACCTCAGCACGCCCTATATTTCTCTGAGCTTCTCTTTCGGTCTGCGATTCAACTACAACCTCTTCAAGTTCAACGCCTTGAGGAATCAGTTCAATATTCTGCCGAAGATTTTCTCCATCCTCAAGGGTAATCTCTTTTTCAAACCTCTGATACCCAATGTATGTGGCTACCAATGTATAAGTGCCCGGTGTGATGTTGGTTATAGAATAATATCCTGAGGTGTTCGTGGAAGTACCCCTGTTGATTTCCAGTAATGCAACATTAGCTGAAAGAAGAGTTTCTCCGGTTTGGCTGTCCGTGATGTACCCGTTAACAGAAGCACCATCTTGAGAGTAGGCGGGTTGGGATACAAAAGCGATGAGTATGATGAATATAGTTAGCGTTTTAACCAAAGTATTGTATGATTCTGGACTGATATATTTACAATCGTGATACGATAGAATGCTGTAAATGTTTAAAAGGTAACACATTAATGAGTCTTAAAGATTCCACTTTATAAAAAAGAGAATGCCTTCGGTGGTTATAATAATAATTAATAATTAAAAGATAAGACTACCTTTTACTCTCAATTAGCCTTTCAGGGTTTGTAACAATAGTTACTATCATTTTTTTAAATGAAAATATAGTTTTTTGTAAATCTTTAAAAATCAATTATTAAAAGGGTGGTAAGGAGTAAGTTTTTTTGTCCTGTGGAAATGTGGAATGAAATTCTGCGAGTGCATAATATATAGATGTAGAACATTAAGAGGGTCGCCTGAAGGCAATTATCAATGGCTGTCTATTTCAAATAAATCAGCTGTCAACGGACGAATATTTATATCAAATAAAATCTATAAACAACAAAAGATCAGTAAAAAAATGAACAGATTATTAGGTGCATTTATATTTACAGCTATGCTTGGCTGGGTTGCCAGTATAATTTTAACAGCCATTCACTTTTGGGTAATACCAATTATACCAGCTACGGCAGAATTAGCCGGACCAATGCTGGTAATAACAAGTGAATGGGCTTACGTTGGCCCTGTACCTCTTGCTGCAATAGGGGCTATTTACTATATCGTAATGATTGCTTTGGGCTCAATATGGTTGACTACCAAAAATGAAGTGGTAGAAAAGATACTGCTCCCCATAACTGCTTTTGGGTTTCTGGCTTCGCTGGGTTTTGTATATCTGCAACTTTTTGTAATTGGAGCGATATGTCCATTTTGCATGATGTCTGCAACAGCAACAACAATACTTTTAGTTATTGAATTGATTGTGAAGTTTAAAGGAGGTGCAGCAACTACGCCATCGCTTGCAAGTCAAAAGGTGTGGGCTACAGTTTTTGTTACAACAGCATTGATGACCATGTTCGCTCTTTGGACTCTAACTATCCTACCGCTTCCGGTACCGGGTGCCTGAGTGTTTATAGTTTAAACGATTATGAGGCTGATTTTGCGAAAGAATAAATCAGCCTCATAATCCGTAATCAATAATATTTAGTATCAAAACTTTTTAATTATGGAAGAGAAACACAATAACCAAAATACAGAAGACGTGACTGATCAAAAACAAAAAGATCAGGAGGCAAAAGATGGAATCAGTAGAAAACAAGCACTAAAATATATTGGCTATGGGGCTGGTGGTCTTATGGTTGGCGGAGGTGCCGGGTTCTTCGGTTATCGAAAAAGTTTACAGATCTCCTCATCTGATGCTGACAAAGTAAAGCGTGCTAAGATCGTTGTTGCAGGAGGAAGCATAGGTGGTTTAACTGTTGCTGCCAGATTGCTGAGAGCAGTACCGGATGCAGATATTACAATTATTGAGCCGAAGGAAGAGCATCATTATCAGCCAGGTTATACGCTTGTTGGAGCAGGTGTTTATGATCGAGAAGATGTAATTTTCGATCAGAAGTCTCTGTTCTTATCTGGTATGAAATGGGTTAAAGATTATGTAGAAGCGTTTGAACCGGATCGAAACCGTTTGGTAACCAGAGGGGGAGATATAATCAACTATGATTATCTGATTGTTGGATTGGGTGTTAATTTGAATCTCGATTCCATCGAAAATTTACGAGAAGCACTCAAAACAGACTACGTGGCAAACATCTATGATCTTGAATCAGGGGAGAAGTATAGAAAGCTGGCTACCCAATTCGAAGGAGGAAACGCAGTATTTAACTATCCTGTAGGTTATGTAAAGTGCGGTGGAGCACCTCAAAAAATAACCTGGTTGTCAGAAGATTTATGGAGAAATGAAGGGAAAAGAGATCAGGTTGATGTCCATTTCTACTCAACAAGGCCCTCACTATTTCCCGGAGTCCCCAGAGTTGAAGCAGCGGTGACACCATTAATTGAAGAGCGCGGAATTAACAACCATTTTAATAAAGCACTTCGTGCAATTGATATCTCTACGCGGACAGCTATTTTTGAAGAAACTTCAGAAAATGGCTCTGTTAGAGAGATAAGACAGTCGTATGATTTATTACATCCAATGCCGGCTTTTCAAACTCCGGAACCACTCCGAAATGGCCCGTTAACCAAGGAAGGTATTGGTGGTCAACTAGATGTAGATCGTTATACACTTCGACACAAAGAGTATTCAAATATCTTTGGCATAGGTGATAATGCTGCAACAGGAGCAGCAAAAACGGCTGCAACTATCAGAAAACAAGCTCCGGTAGTAGCAGGTAATGTTATAGATCAAATACTCGGCTACGAACCGTCAAATAAATATGATGGTGCATCAGGTTGTCCGCTGTTAACCAGATACGGCCGATGTATGATGTTTGAGTTCGATTTCGAGGGCAACTTGATTAACGAATGGCTTTACCGTCCAACACAAGAAACACGAATTTGGTGGGACTTTAAAGTTCATGGCCTTAAACGGCTTTACCGTCATGTAATGATGAATGGCTACGTGTAACTTTTAAATTAAAAATAACAATATCATCTGGACTGCTTCGAGAACAGGCTCTTTATTTCATTCACCTGATACGTCAGCTCTGATTTTAAACTTCTGGTGGCAGCTTCCATTCTGCTTATTTCAAATAACTCATTAGCCGGTTGTTACAAAACAATCAGAATAGAAAAGCTGTATGTGGAAATGTATTTAAAATGTGATTGGCTAAACTCTCTCAGGTTTTGAATAAAGTGACTCAAATCATAATGACATATGAGAAGAACCAGCTGGTTCAGTAATACAGAAACTCTAATTCAATTCTTATGAATTTTACAAAAATCAATTTTAAAATAAACTACATCACCTCAATTACTATAGTGTTATTCTTTTTTTCAACGACCGTTTACGGACAGTCGGCCGATTCAGAACAGGTAAGTTACCCATCATATAGCCTGTTCGGTTTTGTTCAGCAACAATTTGTTGAAGATTTAACTCCCGGCAGCCCAGCCGGATTTTCTATCTATCGGGCCAGACTTGGTGTAAGAGGAGAAATCTCAGAAAATATTAGTTTTCGATTTCTTGGGGGCTTTGTTGAGCCGCCTCAGTCAAACCCTCAGTTAGTACACGCATATATGGACTATAAGATTAATTCGCACTTGAATATACGTGCAGGGCAATTTTTTGCTCCATTTGGAATAGAAGGGAACCAGGGGATAATATTAAATCCTGCTATTGAACGCTCTCTTACCCTGAGACGCCTTAACATATTCAGAATGTTTAGTGATATAGGTGTGCAGGCTTTCGGAAGTTGGTCGCGATTTAATTACGCCATAGCATTGGTGAATGGGACAGGAGCGAATCGATCAGAACAGATCGATCCAAAAGATTTTATAGGAAGAGTTGGTTTTAATCTTACGGAAGATCTCGAAATTGGATTGTCAGGTCATGCCGGACATTATCTGACAGGGCAGAATATGAACGAAGAGAGAGCTCGTTACCGGGCAGCATTGGATGTGAATTTTAAAGGTGATCCTCTGTTCGTTCGGGGAGAACTTGTTACACGAAAAGACAATATCACAAATTCACAAAATGTAGTAATGAACGGTGGTTATCTTTTAACCGGCTATAAAGTAACAGATAATTTTGAAGCAATTTTGCGCTATGAGCATTTAAACCCAAACAGTGATGTTGATGATAATAGATTGGAAATTATTACACTGGGAGCCAACTACTATTTAATAGGGCGTTCGCGTTTATCTGTTAATTATGAATTTCGTGATGATAAGGTGAATGAGAACTTTGGAAATCTTTTTACAGTACAAATACAGTTCGTTTTCTGATTTTGTACAATCAAATAACTGAAAGCTAAGTACTAAAGGGAGTACACCAAAATGAGTCAATATTTAATCATATAATACACATACTATTTGGCTTATTTATTCGTTATATTAGCAGACTAACGTTCTTTGACTTAATGGGGCTGTACCGGATTCGACGGGTTGAGTACAATTGCAGGCTGCATGCCGAGATTGACCGATGAATCTCGTTAATCATTCATCATGGAATAAAAGTAGTTGACAACAATTACTCTTACAGACTCGCAGCATAAACTGACGAGTCCGTTCCCTTGGGCGTCTTGCCAGTAGGCCCCATTGCGAGCGCCGATAAAACTGGCTTTTCCGAAGGGCGTGTCTGTCGCGTGGCTGGAGAACTTAATACAGAATAGGTTGGAGTTGCTTTGCTATTGAGCATTGCTTCATCCGAAACTTTAATCAATAGCTAAGCATGTAGATGCTTGATGATTTACCTTCTCGGACGCGGGTTCAACTCCCGCCAGCTCCACACTTAGTTTAAAAAAGCTCCGTCAATTAAGTTTGTCGGGGCTTTTTTTGTTGCATTAAAAGATTAGAATACAACTTTCTATGTAAGGATTAACTCTAATCTGTTTCTTACGATTAAAAAGGAGAAACCATGAGAAGAGAACTAATACTTTCAAATCTTAGAATAGAACTTAGAAGAAAACAGGCTTCTTATCTGTCGGAGAAGAGAGCAGTCAGTTTGGTGAATGATTTCTTACATAACATGTCTATTGTCCACTCTTCACAAATCAGGACATGGCAAAAAGATTACTTTCTTACAGAAATGGAGAGAAACTCAGACAGGACAAAAGATGATTTTCTTCAGGCAAAATCCGCACTTACTTTTCTATTCAATATCGTGCTTAAGAAGGGAAGAGGTATTGATGTAAACGGATATGATGACGAAAATAATGGTGATCCCGGAGTACTGAAAATTACCGGTTAAATGTTGAAAACTTCTTAACCGGCATTCGCTTATCAATCCATTGACATTGGATTGTTTTCAGCAATGTCTCTGTACATGAGATACTCTTCAGGAGTAATATCTGCAAAAAGGTAGTTCAGTGGATCAACCGGCTTTCCTTTATAATAAACTTCGTAATGCAGGTGTGGTCCGTTCGTCATACCCGATTCACCGGAATAACCAATAAGTTGACCTCGTTCGATCTTTGCACCTGTTTTGATTCCATCTGCAAATCCAGACATATGAGCATATCGGCTTACGTAGCCAAATCCGTGATCTATTTCGATAAGAAGACCGTAGTTGCCTCGTCGTCCGGCATATTTAACTGTACCTTCACCGGTTGAAAAGATCTCTGTACCGATACTTGCACGAAAGTCAATTCCCTCATGCATTCTTCTATATTTTAAGACCGGGTGAATTCTAGGGCCAAAACCACTGAGTAATATTCCGTTAACCGGTCGAATAGCAGGTACGTGTTTTAATCTTTCTTGATTCTGGTTGTAATAAGACTTGATCTCATCAAAAGATAGTTTTTGTATGCTAAGTCTTCTTTCAAGCTTATCCAGCCGTGAAGCAGTCCATCGCAGCATTTCTGAAGCGTCATCGCTGTATAGGTCAAATTCTTCGTATGGATCAGTACCACCGGTACCAGCCATTCTTTCGTCGTCAGATATCGGATTTAAGCCTAAAACAGACCGATACATTTCGTTATCGAGCTCAGATATTGTATTAAGTTCACCTTCCAACTCGGTGATAGAAACACGGGTTGTTTCCAGCTGGCTCATTAAAGCCTCATTTTCGGCCTTTAAAGCAATTTCTGCCGGAGACCCTACAAAGTTGGCTAGAACCATAATAGCAATGCTGGCCATAACAATACTGTTAATAGCCCAGAAGGATAGAGAGTTAAATACTTTTTTCTTTTTTTCGTAGACAACGGGAACAAATTCACATTTCTCATTGTCGTAGTAAAAGTGTTTGATATCAGACATATTTGAGCGGTTAAACCTCAGCGCTGAAAGTTAGCATAATCCTTTTGTATATAAAAGAGTAATTAAGAGAGGATTTGTTACGAATTACTGAATCGAGCTTTTATTCGAAATCACCCTCGAAGTACTCGATTGCTCTTTTTGGCATGTCATTTCGGTGTTTTTTTTCTGAGATATGCTTTTTTACTTTTTTTTGAAAAGCCTTTGCAGCATCATAACCATAGTGTTTTAAAAGGTAATTCATTGCAATAACTTCAGCGATTACGGTAATATTTTTCCCTGGTGTTATGGGTAGCTGAATTAACGGAATATCGGTGCCCAAAATTCCAATCGTATTATTGTCCAGTCCGGTACGGTCAACTTTTTCAGAGTTTTCCCATAGAGAAAGCTCTAAAACAACCTCAAGCCTCTTTTGATAGCGTACAGACCGAATTCCAAACATAGACATGACATCAACAACGCCAAGTCCTCTAATTTCCATAAAGTGCTTATTCATCTCAGTAGCTGATGCCAACAACACGTTGTTTTTTTTTGTAAGAATCACAACATCGTCTGAAACCAAGCGGTGACCTCGTTCAACAAGGTCCAAAGCGACTTCACTTTTCCCAATACCGGATTTTCCGGCAATTAAAATTCCTATTCCATAAACGTCAACCATAGTGCCGTGAAGCATAGTTTGCACAGCGAAGAGATCTTCCAGAAAATCCCGGAGTTGATACATGAATTTGGTTGTCTCAATACTTGTGCGATAAACCGGCACATTATGTTGCTCGGCAAGTTTGAGTACTTTTATGGGAAGATTGTTGTTGTCTGTTAAGAAAATGACAGGAATATCAAAAGATACCAGCTGCTCAAAAGAGCTCATCATATTTGAGTCAGACAAATTTCTTAAATATCTGCACTCCGTATTGCCGATAATCTGGATTCGCTGGTAAGTGAAAAGATCTATATATCCTGAAAGTGCAAGGCCGGGCCGGTGAAGATCAGCTTCTACTACATATTTGTTTTCAGCGTGATTTACAGCTGCCAGTGGTTCAAGCTCTATTTTAAGTGTAGATTTTAAGCGATCTACTATAGATGATACCTGAACTTTTTCTTTTTTGGGAATAATGTCCTGATTATCAAAAAGCATATAAATGAATGAAGATAAAAAAAGCCCGCCCTGACTGTTTCAAGGCAGGTATAGTTCTTTATTTACTGATGTTCGAAATGTTTCGTTTTGTATTTCCGCAATTGTCTTACGGCGGTATCTACGGCAGCTCCAATAGCTTGCTCGTAAGATGGTGCTTCTTCTTTCACATTGATCAGCGTGTTCGGGACTTTTACATTGAGTTCTGCAATAGATGGATTATCATCATCCTGTCCCGGTTTCAGTACAATATCGCATATGATAATTTTATCGAAGAATTGTTCCAGTTTCTCAACAGAGCTTAAACTGAACTCTTTTAAGTCCTGGCTGCAATCAAAATGTAGTGCTGTGAAAGTCGTTTTCATTATTTCCTCCAATTAAGGTTTATTTTTCTGCCCTTGGATGGGCTTTGCTATATACTTTTTTAAGTCGATCCACACTAGTGTGAGTATAGATCTGTGTTGCAGATAGATCTGCGTGACCTAAAAATTCTTTTATAATTCGAATATCGGCACCTGCATCCAGCATGTGGGTCGCAAAACTGTGCCTCAAAACATGTGGGCTTTTTTGTGTTACTTCGCTCACCATTGTTAAATAATCTTTTACAATGTTCTGAATTCGGCGCGGGTACATACGCTGACCGCCCGGCGCCAGAAATAGTGATTTCCGTGCATCACTATCCGTTCTTTTTCCGTAAAGCTCAATGCGTGTTTGCAGATGATTCTTACAAGCCTGAATTGCTTTTTCTCCTAACGGTATGATACGCTGTTTGTTACCTTTACCAATGACAGAAACCTGCTTATCGTTCAAATCGAGTTGGTTTACGTTTAAATTGGTCAATTCAGACAATCGCATTCCGGTTGCATAAAATAGCTCAAGAATAGCTTTATCCTGATTGCCGGATGGTGTGCCGGTTTCAACTATCTCCATCAAGCGGTTAATTTCTTCTACCTGAATTGTATTGGGTAGCTTTTTTTCTTTTTTGGGAACAATAAGCAGATGAGCCGGATTTTTTTCGACAGCGCCACGCACAAATCCATATTTAAAAAAGGATCGGATTGAAGCCACCTTTCTGGCAATAGTACTTCTGGCTAACCCATCTTCACTAAGTACCCCAAGCCAAAGTCGTATTGTAAGGCGATCTATAATGTTGATTTTAACCTCTGCTTCCTTTAACTCAAAATGAGCAGAGCAGAACGCCAGAAACTGTTCGAGATCAGTACGGTACGATATCAATGTGTGAGGAGAAGAGTTCTTCTCTATTTTTAAATACTTGATATATTTATCGATCCATTCCTTCATCTGCTCTCAATATAGTATACTTGATCAATAAAAATAAATAGGGGGTGCACTTACTGATAAAGTTTCTTTGAGGTTAAATTTATGGTTCGATAGAGCATCTAAAATTAAACCGATCGTCCTTTCCAAAGAGCCGTTTTGCCGGTGATTTTGTCAACTATTTTTATAATGCCCAACCGCTGAAACCAGATCACACCGAGGGGGTGCGTGAAGACGTAAAGAGGGTTCCAGTTAAACCACGTGGAAATTACAAGTCGCTGAATAAAGATCAGTGCAATTGAAGCGATAGATAGAAAAAAGACAGGGGGATTATATTGAACAATCTGCCAGATCAACGTGAAAAATGGCAAAATGAATACGATAATATGAAGTATGGCGGCAGTAATGAATAGCGGCAGAGAGTTGCTGAATCCTGCAAGAAAATTTTTTCTCAATCCTTCGAACATCTCTTTTTCGCTTCTGTACATTCTGCAGCTGATGGTATTCATGCCTGTAAACATCCTTAAAGTAAGGCCTTCCCTTTTAATATTTTTTGCAAGCTCTACATCTTCAACAACCTGTTGTTTTACCGATCTATGACCGTCGATTTGACGGTAGGCATTTTTGGTAAATGCAACACACTGGCCGTTGGCAGCTGCGAAATTTTTTCTTAAATGATAATAAATGAATGCCGGCATCCATCGGGGCTTTCGGTATACATAAATAGAGGGGAGAATAGTTAGCAGTGCGAAGTAAATGAGAGGGAGAACCGTATTTTCCCAAAAAGTGCCTAGAATTTGACGTGGCCAAACGGTTAGCATGTCTAACCCATAATATTGAAAAGAGTTGTTTATCCTTGAAAGTGCTCCGGATTCTAATTTTGTATCAGCATCAATGAATAGAAGCAGTTCGCCGGAGGCCTCCTCACTGAGCTGCTGGCACGCCCAGGGTTTACCAAACCAATCATCCGGCTTATTTTTACCGTTGTGAATGAAAAGCCTTTGAGGGTGTGTGGACTTGAATTCCTGTAAAATATCGGGAGTACGGTCGGTGGATTGATCATCTAAAACATGAACCTCAAAATTGTCGTATTTTTGATCCAAAACGGTTTTCAGCAATGAACCAATATTGTGTTCTTCATTACGTGCCGGAATGCAAACGGAGATTTTTTTGCTGTTAAAATTTTCGGCTGTATCATATGGCAGCTCTGTAAGCTCAAATCTGTTACGGATGAGAATAATGGATGTACCAGCCAGATAGAGTAAAGACGCAGACAGCAGCCAAAATAGAATGGATATATCCATCGAGTCATTTATAATATTAGTAATAGCCCGCTAAAAGTTTTCTTGAAAATAGAGATTTATGCAGATCATTTCAGATTACAATAAAGATACACGAACTCATAAACCGGTTCCGGGATCTTATGAGTGGTGGTACTTTGATGCAATAGACCATAACGGTTACAGTATTGTAGTGATTTTCTATGAAGGTAACCCCTTTTCAAAAAAATACATTCAGGCATTGTCGAATGGGGTTAATCACTCAGCAGAATTCTTTCCGGCAATTAGCATTTCTGTTTATAAAGACGGAATGCCGCTCTTTTACAGCTTTGTAGAAACAGACTCTACATTCGCTGAATTCAGTTCAGAGAAGATTTTTGGAAGGGTAGGTGAGAATATATTTACAGGTAAAAAAACAGGTGACATGATATCCTACACTCTGGAGCTGAATCAAACTCTTCCCAATGGTGAACGTATTTCAGGGGAGCTACTATTTACAACAAGCTCCGGCTCGGGATTTAGTGACCCGAGTTTTAATCAAGATAGTGAAAGCACGCATACCTGGAATCTGATCTTACCAAAGTGTAAAGTATCAGGAGATTTAAAAATTGATTCACTGCAACCGGAGAGTATTTCGTTTAATGGTGTGGGCTATCACGATCATAATTTTGGTTCTGAGCCGATGAAGGAGTCTTTTGACGAGTGGTATTGGGGGAGGTATCATTTTGACACATCTACGTTAATCTACTACGTGATGAACGTGAAAGGTGAGTGGGATAACAGAGCATGGTTAATTGATCAGGACGGCTCTGTTCTGGTGTTAGATTCAGTTGAGCTTGAAGAGCAGGGGCTAACCTTCTTTGGACTGAGGAGCGCACGCAGGCTGAAATTTGAAGGAGAGGGATTTAAAGCCGTTTTACAGAAGGATCGATTGATCGACAGCGGCCCATTTTACCAACGCTTTCAGGGAAATGTTTTGGCAACGTTGAATGGCAACCTAATGAAAGCCGAAGGCATCTCAGAATACATCAAACCGGACAGAATCTATTCAAAACTGTTCTGGCCGCTGGTGGATATGAGAATCAAATACCCCGGAAAAGCACACTGGGTACAAAAGAGTGCCAAGCTGTATCGATGGACGTGGTAAACATAAAAAAGGCGACCCAAAAAATTGAGTCGCCTTTCAAGTTTAGAGACGTACCATCAAAAGTGAGATCACTTCAATGATTGCATCAAGTACTACCTTATTGTTTGTAGAAATAGAGGTTGTCTATATAAACATTATTTATAGTACCTGCTGTAGTCAAGAGAATTTGATAAATACTTTCTCTATCTAAAACGCCATCCCC